>NZ_JBALOZ010000123.1:3928-8554 GCF_036965125.1 Bacillus sp. JJ1503 | reverse complement strand
GGATTACATTCAATCGATAAAATAAATCCTCTCGAAACTCTCCGTCTTTCACCATTTGCTCGAGATTTTTATTTGTAGCCGCAACAATCCGAATATTAATATCAATCGAATCATTTGAACCAATTCGTTCAACTCTTCTTTCTTCCAGTACGCGAAGTATTTTGACCTGTAGGTGAAGTGGCATATCACCTATTTCGTCTAGGAATAACGTTCCTCCATCGGCAATTTCAAATTTTCCAGGCTTTCCTTTTTTTCTTGCACCCGTAAATGCTCCTTCACTGTAACCAAATAGTTCACTTTCCAACAATTGTTCCGGAATGGCCGCACAGTTAATTGCACGAAACGGCATATTTACTCTTTTACTTTCTTTATGAATAGCTCTTGCAAATAGCTCCTTTCCTGTTCCACTTTCACCCAAAATGATGACTGTAGAATCAGTAGTTGCCACTTTTTTAGCGATAGATTTTACCTGTACAATGCTTAAACTTTTTCCAACTATGGCATCAAGGGTTGATTCATCAGCCTCTGTGGTTATAGAATAGGCAAATTTCCGAAACTCATCTAAATCTTTGAATGAAATGGCCACCCCTATAATATGACTATCGTGAACTAACGGGGTTGCACTACTTATGATCTGAATATTACGACCGTTTATTCGGAGGGCGAATTCTAGATTCGAAAATCCCTTTCCTGTTGATAATACCCTCATGATTGGTAAATCTGGCATCACATCTAGTATATTTTGTTTTAATACTTCATCTCTATTTATCTTTAAAATCTTCTCAGCTGAACGATTCAGTTCTAATATATAGCCGTTCTGATCGATGGAAATGATTCCTTCATACATAGATTGAATGGTCACATGGAGCATTTGGGAGGTAGATAGATACTTTTTCAATAGGGACTTCGCATTAATTTTACTGCTGATTAAATCAGCCATCTTCCCAAGATAGTTTGATAAAATTAGGTGTTTTTCCTTAAATTCAATTTTTTGTTCCTCTGAAAAAGCAGTTAAACTGATAACTCCTACATTTTCACCTTCGTGTTTCAACGGATAGGAAACATCCGCCTTTTCTGGGCAACTCTCATAAAGGATGCAACTTTTACAAATTTTGTGAAATCCCGGTTCTAGATTGTATACAGGCTTATTTGTTTTTAAAACCTCACTGATTATATGTCCTCTCACAGGTTTTCCTATAACCGCGTGCTGACCTCCACCTGTCGTTGCAACGACAACTTTATTCAAATCATAGATAATAACTTCCAACGACAAAACCGATTTAATAGCTTCTGCGACTAAAATAACTTCATCTTGAATCTCAAAAAGTATGGAACTCATCTTTTCATCCTCTCCCTTTATTTATGACTTTTCTAGGTTATTAAAATAGGTTAAGTTGATTTTATTCTTATAATACTTTTCGATCAGATGGAGAAAAAACCTCTAAAAACATCATGAAGTATTTGAATATTCATTCAACAAATAAAAATTGATACCAGCTTTACTCATAAAATAAACAGCTGCATCATAATTGTGGGCGGTTAATGTTAAATACCTTTTGTACTTCATTAAATTTATTTAAATAAATTTAAGCAAGAGGATTTTCTTGGCTATCTACTACTTTTTGCTCCAGAGCAGTATATAGTTCTCCAAACGGGACCGGTACAGGAGTTGATCCAAGTGTTTTAATAAAGGAAATATAAGGGGGGAGATTCTTGAATCCTCATCTTCAAACTAGCCGCATCCTTACTCGTTTTAATAGCATGTTTATTATTTGTCATATGTCTCCAACCATTTTCCATAAAGCCTAGATTTATCAAACCTTTGTTTGTTAAATCGGACGCAATTTCCTCTCCTGCTTCCCCATCCAGCACTTTATAAGATGAGTCACTACGAAGACCGGATATCGCCTTATTGGAAATGTGTGGTTATTTTTTCATTTTTTATGTAACAAAATATTGACTTGATGTATAGTTTATATTACATTATGTTTAACAAACTTAACATAATGTAAAAATAACCATACTAGGAGGTAACTATGACGTACCAAGAAAAGAAAAGTATCTTATCGTTGATTAGTACAATTCTTATTTTTGGATTTTATTGTTTGTATATGTACCCTCAGTATCCCGGCGGGGAGATGGAGTCAGCTGAGACCTTTCGTTATTGGGGTTCCTTCGTCCTCATCTTGACTTTGGTTTCAATAGTTGCACACATAATTATCAGCATTATATTTAACATCGTCTTTAGAATTACAACCAGAGAAAAGGAACCAAATTTTGCGGATGAACTGGATAAATTAATTGACTTGAAAGCGTTCCGGAATGCCTTTTTCGTGTTTATCATCGGCTTTCTTCTTGCCATGGGATCACTGATCATTTATCAGCCTTTACATGTAATGTTCATTATCCTAATCACTTCGGGATTCATTTCCGATTTAACCGGATCTGCTACGAGACTATATCACTATCGGAAAGGAGTCTAATATGAGCAAAAAAAATCTTGTCGGCAATCACATTCGAAAATTACGATTCAATCATGATGAAATGACACAGCTGCAATTGGCAGACAAGGTAGGCGTTACAAGACAGACAATCGTGGCTCTCGAAAAGGGAAACTACTCTCCATCTCTAGAATTGGCTTTTCGTATTGCTCATGCCTTTAACTTACCGTTGGAAGAGGTTTTCTTTTATGAGGGCGACTCAAAGCTTTAAGAATTATTATTGTTTTTGCTTTACCGTTTGTAAATTTATTAAAAGAAGGGGATAAATTAATGAATTCAAACAAAAAAGCAGCCAAAATTGTGGGGGTACTGTTTATTCTAGCAGCCGTTTCGGCGGTTGCAGGTCTTATATTATACGACCCTATCCTGAACAGTCCCGATTACTTGATAAATGGTACGGAACATGCCAATCAAGTCGTACTGGGGGCACTTATGGAACTCATTCTTGTCGTTTCAGCGGTTGGTACTGCAACAATAATGTTTCCGATTTTACGAAAATATAATGAAACGATCGCACTATGGCATGTTTGTTTCAGATTTCTAGAAGCGATTATTATTACTGTTGGTGTAATTAGCGTACTGTCCCTTTTGACATTAAGCCGGGAATTTGTCGCATTAGGGTCTCCGGATCCGGCATCTTTCCAAACATCAGGCATAGTATTACATGCAATCCATGACTGGACATTTTTGCTTGGCCCCAATTTCATGCTAGGAATTAATACAATGATGTATAGTTATATATTTTATAAAACCAAGCTCGTACCAAGATTTATACCCATTTTAGGTATGACAGGGGCAACTTTAATTTTTATTTGTGCCTTGTTCGTAATGTTCGGCGTATTTCCTCAACTTTCTGTTTGGGGTGCTATTCTGGCTATACCTGTAGCAGCGAATGAAATGATTTTAGCAGTTTGGCTTATCGTTAAAGGATTCAATCAGTCTGCACTTGCCTCATTGTTTGCAAAAAAGCAAAACGAATTGTAGGAAAGCTTGCATAGTGATTTATCAAAAATTGATCCGATTGAAATTAACTGAATATTTTGAAATAAATAGAAATACATTTGAGAATATTACATGTTAGAGAAGGATATTTTGGGACTTCAAATGTCATCATTTGAGGATCTCTCTATATGTTGAGATTGCATTCACGATGACGAAAAATAACTAAATAAAAAGAATCAAGGAGGTTAAATAGGTGAAAGCGGCTATTTACAGTTCCTATGGTCCCCCTGAAGTACTGGAGATACAGGATGTAGAACAACCATCTATTAAGGATGACGATAGGGTTTTGATCAAAGTGCATAACGCGTCAGTCAATGTATTTGATACTCTGTACCGAAAGGGCTATTTGCCTACAAGGTTAGATAATGGTATGACAAAACCAAAAAATCACATACTGGGCATTGACGTGGCGGGGACGGTAGAAGCGATAGGTAAAAACGTGCAACGATTTAAGGTTGGCGATCATGTTTTCGGCAGTTGTTTCGGCTCCCACGCAGAATATGTNNCCCTTAGTCTTATGCCGAAGAACTTAACTTTTGAGGAGGCAGCGGCTATACCATGTGCGGCTCAGACTGCACTGCAAGCATTGAGAGATGTAGCACAGATAAAGCAAGGCCAAAGGGTTTTAATCTATGGTGCATCAGGCGGTGTCGGTCACTTTGCTGTTCAGCTTGCTAAATATTTCGAGGCTGAGGTAACGGCTGTTTGTAGCACCTCAAATCTTCAGTGGGTTAAAGAACTTGGAGCAGATTACGTTCTCGATTACACCAAGGAAGATTTCGTATATAACGGAAAAAAGTACGATATCATTCTAGATGCGGTTGGTAAGCGAACCTTTTTCAGCTGTATGAGTTCTTTAACGCAGACGGGAGTTTATATTACAGAACACGCAATTTATCCAAAGTATCACCCAATTCAATTAATGATAGGTTCATTGATTGGTCGTAAGAAAGCAAAGGTTCATCTTACCAGACCGAATGATAGGGATATGGATTTCTTACGCAGTCTAGTGGAAGAAAAGAAATTAAGACCTGTTGTTGAAAAATGCTTTCCTTTGGATCAAATTGTGGAGGCACACCGACATGTCGAAATTGGGCGTACAAAAGGGAAGGTCGTTTTGGAA
>NZ_JBALOZ010000123.1:0-3887 GCF_036965125.1 Bacillus sp. JJ1503 | reverse complement strand
TAAGGGAATTGGAATATCACGATATCATACCTCAACTTAACAAATTGTACTAATTAAAATAACCCAATTCCTTATTAAGAAATTTGGGTTATTTTACTGTTTATAGGAAATATCTCTATACCATATTTTTTATTTACCTATATGAATCATGAATAGGATGGAACAAATCTTCCATTGCATTTCTGACAACTGAAAAGTGTTCCACATTGTAATGACCATGAAGTGTTTCATTATGATGCTTGATAATTTGTTCTGCACTTAAAGCACGGCTGTCTGTTGTTGAATGTCCATCACCTACTAATGTGACATCCAAACCACTAATAGTGGCTGTTCTGACCGCACTGTCTATACAGTGTTGGGTTTTACACCCCATCATGACAACGTGCTCAATCTTTTGAGATTTTAGGTGATTCAGTAGTCCTGTTCCATGAAAAGAATTCGTTGAAGTTTTATCAAAAATCTTTGAATCCGTAGGCACATTAATTTCTTCGTGAACCTGAAATCCTTTACCTTTCCCTTCGGCAACATCTAAATCCCTTACAAAGACAACTGGAACACTGGATTTTTTTGCTTTTTCAATTACTAAATTGATATTCCTAATAAGTTGATCTTTATTAAAAACTGCACTTTCTTCTTGATTTCCCTCAATTAACTCTTGTTGGGCATCAATAATTAACAATGTTTGTTTCAAATGATTTTCCCCTTTCAATTGTGGGGAAACGCTATTTTAAATTTATTTAGACGTATTCCCCTTAGAATTAATCACGCCAAAATAATTTTTGTTTGCCATAATATCTACCCCCTAAATTAAATATTGCCTATTTTTTGTCTGAATCTTCAGACGGTTAAATCATAACACAATATCTTTCAAAATAATACTTTAATAATTGTGCTGTGTATTTAATAAGTTCATTTCAGTAAACTGCCCTTTCCTTTAGTCAAAAAAGACAGCCATAGTGACGATCTCATTGTTGTGTTAACGTACCCTTTAGCCTTCCATGAATCAGAAATCCACCACAGAGAATGAAAGATAATTATGTTCTTTAATAGTAGTTTAATAAGGACAGAGCCCAAGAAAATCTTTTGCATACACTTACTTATTTATCTTACTATTGTTAAGTCTTCCCTATTCTCACTAATAGGAATGTTTATGACATCACATTTCTTTACAGATGCACGTTTCAAAGACTTCATGGATGTTATTAGTAATTCTACTTTCGTTTCTTCCCCCTGCAGTTCTGCTTCTACACTTCCATCTTCTAAATTTTTTACCCACCCTGTTAAGTTCAATCTTTGAGCCATAGTAAATAATTCCAAACGGAATCCTACTTTTTGAACTCTCCCAGAAAAGATAACTTTTTTTCTTACTATATTGCTTGAATCAAATTCGGGAATATTAATACTATTGGCATGCCAAATAACGTAAGCATCTCTTAATCTTTTAAATGCATTCATTCTTTTTATCCCCTTTTTTAAAGTATTATGATAAATTTCTTTCTTCAACTAACCACCCAATTCGTATTATATGGTCACCAAATGGCCGCTAGTTCTTCCTTCATTAACCTGCACCGGTTACTTTAAGTAAAAAATGCGCTCCTCGTTATTGAAAAGCATTGCACCCGATAGTAAAACAAGAAAAGTTGCTAACCAAAACCTTAAAATAATTTATTGGCAAACTCCCAAAGGATTATCGTCAGGATCATAGAAAGTAAAAAATTTAGTCGTTCCTTCTCCACTAATTAGATTTACTTTTACATTCTTCTCAAGTAAAAATTTATAAGTTTCTTCTATATCGTGAGGAATAAAATTATAATATTTCCCTACACCGAAATTATTATCTGGAAACTTCATTGGTTTATGATTTAGAGTTTTAACAAGACATACTACTGTTTGAGATTGTTCTCCAATCTTCATTACAGCAGCTTCTTTTTCAATGTAAATTAATTTAAACCCAAGAATCTCTTCATACCATTTTGCCGACAATTCAGGGTCTTTAACGGGAATAAATACTCCTTCCATACCTATTAAAATTGGTTTTGTCATATTATTTATCTCCTTATGGGTTCTTATTATTTTCACAATTCGGTAAATAATATGAAAAACCTTCATTGAATTTCTTAATTACAGGAATGCTGCTCGTTATTTTAAGTACAAACCTTCGTAAGTTACTGTCAAGCTGTTGCGGCACTAACATATAAAAAGTTGACTCTAGGAGCCCGTAAATGCGCACATGAGTCAACTTTTCATATCAAAGCTATAAATCTTGTCTATTTAACAAACTTATACATTAAAACATCGTCTACATATTCATCATCGCGAAACTTAAACTCTCTTACTTTGCGCCCTTCCTCGACAAACCCTAGCTTTTTATATAGCTCTATGGCTCTTGAATTCGTGGAGAACGTCCCTAATGAAACTTTTTCGATCACTGGATGCTGCGCTACCCATGAGAGGATCTCATTGATCAAAAGCTTACCGATCCCCTTATTTCGATAGTCTTTCTGAAGCATGATGGCGATGGATCCTGTGTGATGCATCCTTTGTCTCTCTTGTGACTGAAACACGATCCAACCTACTACTCTTCCATTCATTTCTGCAACAAACATCGTTTCTCTTTCATGCTCAATGATCTTTGTGATCCATTCTTTATGCTCTTCCACCGTCTTATTGAACTCTTCTGAAACCGCTATAAAATAGTCCTTTTCATTAATGACCTCACGGTGAATATCAAGGATGGCTTCAGCATCTTCTATTCGAACCGTCCGAATCATAGCTTTGTCGTCTTGTTTTGATGACATGCTTTTCCCCCTCTATCTTTATAATAAAAAAAGAGCCTCTTTACTTTAAATACTTTTTCTTCAAATTCCAACTATATTTTAACATAAAAATCCAGTTATCTTTGTGTCTGTTCATTCACTGTATGACCCTTAACACAAAGAAAGAGCGCAATTGTTACTACAGATAAAAATTCACTCATTCTTGCACGATAATCGGTTCTGGAACTAATCTACTTAGTCAATACAACAAGAAAAAGCTGCCAATTGGCAGCTCTGTTTCCCTAAACCCGCAAGCTATCTGCAGATTGTGTCCCAAGAATAAACTATTATTTGAACGATCAGACAAAAACCTTACCTAGTTTCTACGTGATTATGGCAAAATCGCGAAAGAACGTACTGGAAATCCAGATGCCTTTTCGGGCTTTGGACTAATATTGAAGATGACCGCCCCTTTTGCTGGTACTTTATCCAAGTTTGTTAATAATTCCACTTGAAACGTATCTTGCTCCAGCACATAGTATTCGCCAATGAGTGATCCATTTTTGCGGACATCGATCGCTGCATCTGTATCAAACGTTTCATGTCCAACAGCCTTAATCTGTCTTTCTTCAAATAAAAACTTTAAGGCTTCAATTCCCCAACCAGGGCTGTGGCTATTTCCCTCTTCATCTTTATTTTCGAATGCCTCCTTGTTCGGCCAGCGATGACTCCAGTCTGTACGCAAGGCGACAAATGTACCTGCTTCTATTCTTCCATGCTCTGCTTCAAAGTTTAGGATGTCCTCTACAGATAAGATAAAGTCATGATTTTCTTCTGTTTCCTTCGACTTATCAATTACAACAAGAGGCAGAACTAGTTCCTTTAACTCTAACTCATCCAAGAAACGCTTGTTGCGAACGAAATGAATGGGTGCATCAATATGTGTTCCATATTGTCCGGGAAAATTAAAACGTTGTGCAAAAAAGCCATCATCATGAGTGAAAAGTGTTTTAAACTCCGCATCTTCAAAAGCTGCAAAATGAGGAGAATCCGGGCCAAACGTATGTGTGAGATCCACCCATTCCTTACTTTGCAAAACTTCAATCGCCTTCACTAATGCTTATCTATCAA
>NZ_JBALOZ010000122.1:846-35032 GCF_036965125.1 Bacillus sp. JJ1503 | reverse complement strand
GTTAATCTGCGATAAACTTTTTGTCCAAAAGCAACAAAAGAACAATCAAATAATTGTATTACACTAACATTGTAGATAGTTGTCACAGAATTGTAGAATTTAAAGTAATAGAAGAAATACCCATTATGCGGGGATTTAATGCAATTTCGGAGGTGTTTATATAAGTGGAAGCATTAACAAGGGACTTTTTCTTATTTCTTTCAAAGAACGATCTTCTTAATAAAATCGCTCAAAAAAGAGGAGGAAAGTTTGCACAAGGTAAACTGATTGGCGGACTAGATTTTCCAAGCTCAATTGAATTTATCAGAAAATTAAATAATCAAGGATTATCTGTAACAGTCGACCATTTAGGAGAATTCGTTAATTCAGTTGAGATTGCAAACGAACGTACGGAAGAATGTATTCGTACCATCGAAATGATTAGCAAGGAAAAGCTGGATTCTCAAGTATCTCTGAAAATGACCTCATTAGGACTTGATATTGATCGTGATTTAGTTATGAAGAATATGACTAAAATTCTCGATACAGCTGAAAAGCATCAAATCATGGTGACCATCGACATGGAAGATGTGCCTCGCTGCCAGGCTACGATTGATATTTTCAAACAGTTAAGAGAAAAATACAGCTGTGTCAGCACGGTTCTTCAAGCTTACCTCTACCGTACTGAGCAGGACTTGAAAGATCTTAGCGTCTATCAGCCATTCCTGCGTCTTGTAAAAGGTGCTTATAAAGAATCGGCAGATGTTGCCTATCCTGATAAGAAAGACGTGGATGAAAATTATAAAAAGCTCATTAAGCAAAGCTTATTAAGCGGCAATTATACAGCGATTGCTTCTCATGATGATCAAATCATCGAGTATACGATAAATCTTGCCAAAGAGCATAACATCCCAAATGATCTTTTTGAATTCCAAATGCTTTACGGAATGAGAAATAAAACACAGCTTGATTTAGTAAAGCAAGGCTATAAATTCCGTGTCTACGTACCTTATGGTTTAGATTGGTACGGCTATTTCATGAGAAGATTAGCAGAAAGACCAGCTAATATTGCATTTGCTTTCAAAGGTATGGTAAAAAATTAAGAAAAAAATCTCAAGTAACTAAAGGAGCGAAAAAAATGATCCCATACAAACACGAACCATTTACTGATTTTTCAATTGAAGAAAATAAACAAGCATACTTAGAAGCTATTAAACTCGTAGAAGGCTACCTTGGCCAGGATTATCCTCTTGTAATCGGCAATGAAAAAATAACAACCGATAGCAAAATTGTTTCCTATAACCCAGCTAATAAGCAGGAAGTAATCGGAAGTGTTTCGAAAGCAAGCAAAGACCTTGCTGAAAAAGCAATGCAGGCAGCTGTTACAGCATTCGAATCTTGGAAAAAAGTAAAACCTGAAGTGCGTGCAGACGTATTATTCAAAGCAGCTGCAATCATTCGCCGCCGCAAGCATGAATTCTCTGCCCTTCTGACAAAAGAAGCTGGTAAGCCATGGAATGAAGCTGACGCAGATACAGCTGAAGCAATAGATTTCCTAGAATACTATGCTCGTCAAATGCTCCGAATCAAAGACGGTGTTCCTGTCGAAAGCCGTCCTGGTGAATACAACCGCTATGATTATATTCCACTAGGGGTAGGCATCATCATTTCACCATGGAACTTCCCGTTTGCGATCATGGCTGGAACAACAGTTGCAGCAATCGTAACTGGAAACACTGTTCTCTTAAAACCTGCTTCTACTACACCAATTGTAGCTGCTAAGTTCGTAGAGGTAATGGAAGAAGCTGGACTTCCTGCAGGCGTTCTAAACTTTGTTCCTGGAAGCGGCGCTGAAGTAGGGGATTACTTAGTTGATCATCCGAAGACACGTTTCATCTCCTTCACGGGCTCTCGTGATGTCGGTCTTCGCATTTTCGAACGTGCTTCAAAAATTAACGAGGGCCAAATTTGGATGAAACGCCTAATCGCTGAAATGGGCGGTAAAGATACAATTGTTGTTGATAACGAAGCTGACTTAGAATTAGCCGCTCAATCGATCGTGAAATCAGCTTTCGGATTCTCTGGTCAAAAATGCTCTGCATGCTCACGTGCAGTTATTGTAGAAGACGTATATGATCAAGTATTAGACCGTGTTGTGGAATTAACTAACGAGCTTACACAAGGAGATCCAACCAATCCAACTAACTTCATGGCAACGGTCATTGACCAAAGTGCATTCGATAAAATTATGAGCTACATCGAAATCGGGAAACAAGAAGGAAAGCTTATGACAGGCGGAGAAGGAGACGACTCTAAAGGCTACTTCATTAAACCAACAGTATTTGCAGATCTTTCTCCAGAAGCACGCATCATGAAGGAAGAGATTTTTGGCCCAGTCGTTGGCTTCACAAAAGCGAAGAATTTCGATGAGGCAATCGAAATTGCGAACAACACAGAGTATGGTTTAACTGGTGCGGTTATTACCAATAATCGTGAAAACATGGAAAAAGCACGTGAGGATTTCCATGTTGGTAACCTTTATTTCAACCGTGGTTGTACGGGTGCTATCGTTGGCTACCAGCCATTCGGAGGCTTCAACATGTCAGGAACGGACTCAAAGGCAGGCGGCCCTGATTACCTCCTTCTTCACATGCAAGCAAAAACAACTTCCGAAATGTTTTAAGACATTCATATATCATTAGATTAGGAGAATCAATCGGCGTGCATTGCCGGTTGGTTCTTTTCATTTTGAATTAAATCTGTTATCTTCTGAAAAACACTATTAATAGATGCTTCTATGTTAGTTTTTTCCACTCTCTACAACAAAAACCTTACATTGAGCCCTTCTATGTTAACATTTTTCCTCTAACTACAGCAAAACCCTTACATTAAGCCCTTCTATGTTTGCATTTTTCCTCTAACTACAGCAAAACCCTTACATTGAGCCCCTCTATGTTTGCATTTTTCCTCTCTCTACAACAAAACCCTTACATTGAATCCTTCTATGTTAGTATTTGTCTAGAACTACCCCCCTTACCTTGAACCCCTTTTTATCAGCGTTTTTCAATTCAAACCTCAGAAACGCAACATAGCTTAATACACTTTTTTAACAATAACTTTGTTTTCTGAAATAACCTAAGAAGGGCTATACAGATAAAACTATTGAAAGTATGATAGAATCTAGGGTTTTTAATTTTACATACATATTAATACTTGAATAGATACGCAGTAAATTTTATGGAAAGGAGCAGCCGTATGAATCAGCCAATCGATAAAATATTCACATTAACAGATATTGATGAAATTACAGATTTAATTAGTTCCTATTTAAAAAAGCCTGTTGTGATCGAGAATGAGCAATTTTCTTTACTAGCCTACAGCTCTTTTTATATCGAACAATTTGATAAAGCCAACCAGCAAACCATCTTTTCAAAACGTTGGCCTATATCAATTTTGGAAAAATTCATGGATGAAGGAATTGTGGAAAAGCTGAAAACGGAAACGAAACCATTCCGTGTCAAGGAAATTAAAGATATTGGCTTAAATCAGCGTGTCGTTTTAAGCTTGAAACATAAAAATAAAATTCTTGGGTTTATTTGGATTCAGGAAGTTAATGACTTGCTTACTGATCATGAGCTCCAATTTTTATCCAATGTGTCTTTACATATTGGCAAGCTCCTTTACAAAAAAATGCAGGAAAAGCGAAAGAAAGATGAAGAAAAGGCTCTGTTTTTTAAGAAACTCATTCAAGATCCTTACCAATCGGAAAATCAAATAAAGTGGGAGGCAGCCAATAAAAATATCATTATTGCAAATTTCTCTATGGTTGTTGTCTTTACAATCGGGAAAAATGACGAGGTAGTTTTTGATGAGCTGATAGAGACTGTTCGGTTGTTCTCCAATGCTCTCAAAAATCCAACTCATCTTTTTTGTGATCAGCTAAAGATAATTGTCGTAATGGGCAGCAACTCGCAGCATTCTGAACAATTATCTGAAAGCGCTAATGAATTGAGTAACACTGTATTAAGTCAATTTAAAAATCAGCCTATTTTTGCTGGGATTGGTCGCCCTCATACTTCCATTCTAAAAATAAAGCAAAGCTATAAAGAGGCACTCGAAGTAATAAATGCAGCAAAATTTCTTGGATCAACTCAGCAAATTTTCGAATATAAAAAGCTTGGGGTTTTTCATTACCTTGAAACGATCTCAAGACAAAACGATCAGATGAATTATAGAAACGAAGAATTGTTGATCCTGCAAAGAAAAGACCAGGAAAGCCAAACGGATTTAGTAAACACGTTAGAAGTGTATTTATTTAATAATTGCCGGCTCAAACAAACATCCGATCAGCTTTATATCCATATTAATACACTGAAATACAGAATTAAGCAGATTACTGAGCTAACTGGGCTTGATTTGGATGATTTTAATTTAAAATGCCAACTTTATATAGATTTGCAGCTTATGAAAAAAGGGCAATAAAGCTTTATAAAAAAAGATGCCGATTCTATTAAAAGGGCATCTTTTTTTATCTTCAATTTTCCGGAAGCTTAATATACCCAATTTGTTCAACAATTTCTTGCCCTTGTGGTCCCTGCATCCATTCTAAAAAGGGAACAATAGATGATTTAGGATTTTCCTTTATCGATATTGCGTAAAGGGACGCAGTAAATGGATATGTGCCACTCGAAATATTTTCCGGGTTTGGTTCTGTTCCGTCAATGGCGATCAGTTTAATATCAGGATTAGGGTTCATGCCAGTAGCAAAAAAGCGGAATGAGAAGCCAATCGCATTTTTATAATTTCGATAGTCGGCGACCTGTTCCATAATTCCGCCCATTCCACGTGGAACCTCCTCTTTAAGCGGCTCCATAATGGGAGTATCCCTCATTATTTTTTGTAATAAGGTTTGACTTCCTGAGTTTTCCGGTCGCTGGAAGGCAATTATTCTTTCATTGCCCCCATTCAAATCAGACCAATTCGTTATTTTTCCGGAATAGATTCCTTGAATCTCAGAAACACTTAAGCTGTGAACCTTATTATCTGGATTAACAAAGAAGACAAATGCCTCCTTGCCAATTGGGGTCATCACTAGCTCTTTCCCTGCCCTCTTCGCCATTTCTAGCTGAGATTTCGATGGCTCCGCACCAAAATAGATGTCAATTTCACCTGAAAGCAGTCTTTCATAAGCATAAATCGTGTTTGTAAAGGTGACGATTTCTTCACCAGCATTAAGGATTTCAATATTTTTATACGTCTCTTTAGCAAAAGCTGAATAAACAGGATAAGCCGCTTCAGCCCCATCTAAAATGGGCATCTGATTTCGTTCCGTTATCGTAAAAGTTGATTCTTCCTTAAGCTGAGGAAGTTTATGATTAGGATTCGTCACAGAATAAGGTGTCAAATCAGTACTAGAATAGCCTCCCCCATAGTCAAACCCATACGATGGCAAGACTGTCTTACTGCGTTGTAATTGGATGGAAGCACCCGTTCCAAAGGCAATGACCAGGACCGCAAAAATCATTATCCACTGTTTCCGTTTAAAAACTAGGCGTTCTTTTCTAAGCAGCAGTGTAATCATCAAAGCAATTAAAAATGAAATTTCATATGCTGTAGGTGCCCATATAAAAAGGCTGCCTACCCCCATAAATGACCCTATTAAAAATATCGGAGCGAATGCAATATGAGAAATGGCAAAATAAGACCATAAATTCGCACCGTAAAACCCCTTACTAATGATCATAAATATTACCCATAAAATTCCGGTATAAAGGAGTGGCATAAAATAGAGCGGCAGGGCTTCCTTTAATTTATCTGGCTGATTTAGTTTCTTTGCAGCGAGAATACCACAGGCTACGCCCCCTATTATTAGCGGAATAAGGGATGAACTCATGATATTTTCGACTCCAATCCCCAATATTGCCAGCGGTAAAAATGACAGTCCAAAAGGAATGATACCGAAATATAAAATCAGAATCCCTAGCCTTCTAGCCAAAATTGACACATCCCCTCATAATATTCAGTGTAATTTTACACTTTTTATTTTGATTTCGCAATATATTTTGCTATTATTAGTTAATTTTTGACAAAAAAAATACAGATGCCAATATGATGACATCTGTTTATCGGTCAATGGGGGACGGCCCCATCCTATAGTAAATCTCTTCTTAATTCTTCTGCTGTTTTTGGAGACAAGTAAACTGGCGCTACTTCAAAAACAGATTTCGCTCCAGATTGACCTTCTATATTTAAACGGTAAGCAGCGCGTGCATACGCCACTAACACGCTAGAAGTGAATTCTGGATTGCTTTCTAAATTCAGTGAGAATTCAATGATTTGTTTATTATTCTCCCCTGTCTGTCCGCCTCGGATCACGAATCCTCCATGTGGAAGCTTGGAGTGGTTAGCTTGTAGCTCTTCTTCAGAAATAAAGTGCACCTCTGTAATATAATCCGCAAAATAATTTGGCATCGTTTTAATTGTCTCTTCTATTTTCGCTTGATCATAGCCTTCTTCTGCTACTACATAGCAAACTCTTAAATGTTTTTCAGCAGTAGAGAGCTGAGGGTTTTCCCCACTTCTTACTTTTTCAACAGCCTCTTCAATCGGAACAGTATATTGTACGGCTCCTTTTACACCTTCAACTCTGCGGACAGCATCTGAATGCCCTTGGCTGACACCTTTTCCCCAGAACGTATAATTTTCACCCGCAGGTAAGATTGCTTCGGCCATTAAACGATTAATAGAGAACAGACCAGGATCCCACCCAACAGAGATAATACTTGTTTTCCCGCTTTCTTTTGCAGCCTGATCAACTGAATCGAAATATTCTGGGATTTTCGCGTGAGTGTCATAGCTATCAACCGTATTAAACCATTGAGCAAACTGTGGGCCTTGTTCAGGCAGATCAGTCGCCGAACCGCCGCATAAAATCATCACATCAATTTTATCTTTGTAATTTTCAGCTTCGGAGATATGTAATACCTTCACATCTTTAACATGAATACTTTCAGGTGATCTTCTTGTAAAAATACTAACCAGTTCCATATCTGGGCATTGATTGATGGCAGCTAACACACCACGGCCAAGGTTTCCATACCCAACAATACCTACTTTAATTTGACTGTTCATAGTGAATCCCTCCATAGCTGATAAACTTTTTTATTTTTCATCTTACCTTTTTTTAAGCAAACATACAACAAAAAAACTTTAGCACAATAAAGTTTTTTTACAATTCAACATCTTCTTAAGTAATTTTTATTGCAAATCTATTACTGCTGAATGAGTCTACTGAATAAACACGTTCAATAAAATCTATTTTCTCATCTTTCATGAATAATACAGTCGAGCTTCTTGTCCCATATCCTTCACTCTGGATAAATAATGGGGAAAGAATTCTTTCCCATTCAATCGCTACACCCGTATTAGGGAGGATTTCGTCTGGAGCTTGATCTGCGTCTTGCAGCAGATTAAATAGGTCAGTTGAAAGGTTTTTCTTTTCTCCGCTAATTATTGCCGCTAATCCGTCTTTGCCCCGCTTCACCTTTGGCCACTCTGTATTTAATAAATGATTACTAACTCCATAAATTCCTGGGGAAAGCTTTTTGATTTCATTTTCGATATTTGAGTAATAGTATAAATTTTCACCATCATCTGCTAATAGGTTATAGCCTGGATAGTTGTTGGCATCCGCAGCGGCTTTTTTCATATATTCAAAAGGGGTATCGCTACCCTGCAAAAATTCAGCCACCAATTCTCCCCGTGATCGCTTGCCTCCCACTATTTCATTCGGATCCCGATAATTCGTTAGTGCCGCAAATCTGCCTGAAGTTGTAACTCCCATCCAGGTGCCCATCTTTTCTAAATCCCTGCCAGCTAGTATATATGGATGATCCCCCCAGTAATGTGCTGGTGCTGTTGGCCGTGCATAAAATTCATCGCGGTTTGCCGCAACGATTAGCCTATATTCAGGATGGACTTTATAAGCAAATAGGATTAAGCACATGTATTTCACCACCTTCATAAGTAATTACGTTCATTTCGATGAACAAAATCCTTTTCAGAAAAGGAAAACTTCAAATTAAATGGAATATACAATATATAATGTCATGTTTGAAAGGAAAACGCGATGAAAATGAATAAATCCTTGCTTTATGCTGGGATAGCTTTGGTCATTGTGAGTTTAGTTGGAAATTATGCATTTTTTGTCTCTAGCCAGCTTCAAAAGCCGATTATGTTAAAGCATTATTATTATGTTCCGTCCAGCCAAGGATACATCATCCATTTACATTATATTGCGAATCGCAGCGATGAGTTAGACATCCAATGGATCACGATTCCCGGAATGGAAGGTGAATTTTATTCGAAAGCACCTCAACATGGTCAAAAATATCGGCACTATGAAATAAAATCTTTTTCTCTTGAAGTAAATGAAAGATTTTTAACAAACATCGATGAAAATTCCTTTAGCTTTAATCAAGTCAAAGCTCACCTGTCAAATGGGGATAGTCTGACAATGGATATTGGGGAGATTACATTTTATAAGTGGAATGATCGTGTTTTACAATCTCAAAGCTCTGGCAGTTCCAGCGATCACACGGGGTATCATATATTAAAGGCTGATAAAGATATCGAAATTACAGGATTGGCAATTCCATATGCGGAAGAATTGAAATCCGCCCTTTCTTTAAAGCTAAACAGTAATCAAGTCGAGGTTCAGCAGCACTTGAATCAAAAGGTTCCTGGTGTTTTTCAAGATGATGGAAGATCACTCTCTAAAGATCTATTTCCAATCATGATAAAAAAAGATGAACTACTGTCGATAAGATATCAATTTTCTTTTCAGCAAAATGATTCTGGCCGTTTTAACTACTATGAAATTCGTGCAGCCTTGGAAGGGCAAGAAATGAACGGACAAACTTTTTCTGAGTATTTTTCTTTTTCATATCAACCCTATCTAGCTGAACAGGAAATAAGGGAGATTGTTAAGGAGGAAAATAATGACTAATATTCCTTCTTCCATCAACAAGGTCTTTTGGGGACTAATCCTAGTTCTAATTGATATTAATATCATAATAATCGATATACTGCCTGATTTCATTGGCTATTTTATTATCGTTTCTAGTTTAAAGCAGCTACTGACTTACTCTTCGCATTTTTCAAAAGCAAGAGGACTTTCAATCTGTTTAGCATTGCTATCTTTAGTGACAATTTTTCAAGGACCTCCGATTCCAATGGATGAATTCAGCCTGTCCAACCTGTCACTATTCTTAATGTTCATTTCAAGCGTACATGGAATTCTTCATTTATTCATGGTTTACTATGCACTCCTTGGATTAATTGAAATGGCAGAGCAAGAAGGATTTATGCTGTTTGCGAAAAGCGCGAAAAAAGGAATGTTCATTTACGTAATAGGAACCTTTGCTTCTTTGGCAGCCATTCCGTTTTTTATGAATGTTAATGATTCCGAAGGCTTTCTTATTATCGGATTTAGCATCGTCACTACCATTATCATGGAAATCATTATACTCGTTTTATTAAGGCAATTTAGAATAAGATTTTTGACCGTATAACAAACAGTCTTCCTAGTTAGCCTGATTGACTAGGCTGACATCCGTCATTTCTATTTTAATCCCGGATTATCTGTTGAGCTGATCAGCACTTTCCCCAAATAATAAGGTACCTGCCCAAAAGGACGGGTACCTAATTGTGAAAAACAAGCTATCTAAAAGACAGCCCGATCCTATTTTTAAAAATCCCCTAAAGTTAAACGAAAATATTAGTAAGCAGCCAATGAAAAAATGAAGGTAAGATGCAACCTCCTTCTCTCTACCTACTTATAACACTTTTGACAAAAATGCTGACGTTCTTTCATGTTGAGGTGCAGTAAATAAAGTAATTGGAGGAGCTTCCTCGATAATATATCCTTCATCCATGAATACTACCCGATCTCCGACTTCTCTTGCAAAGCCCATTTCATGTGTTACAACGACCATCGTCATTCCTTCAAGAGCTAATTCCTTCATAACGGCTAGAACTTCCCCGACCATTTCTGGATCTAGTGCTGAGGTCGGTTCATCGAACAACATTATTTTTGGCTCCATAGCAAGTGCTCTTGCAATCGCAATTCTTTGCTTTTGGCCGCCTGATAATGAATCTGGATACGCATCTGCTTTACTGACAAGGCCTACCTTCTCAAGCAGCTGGTACGCCTTTTCTTCCGCTTCTTTTTTCCCCTTTTTACGGACCTTGATTGGAGCAATTGTGATATTATCTAGTACGGTTTTGTGGGGAAATAAATTAAACTGCTGAAAAACCATACCTACATCCGCCCGGATCTCGTTTATATTTACTTTCGGTGCCGTTAAATTCATATCATTTATTAAAATTGTTCCCGAGGTTGCCTCTTCCAATTTATTTAGACAGCGTAGGAAGGTTGATTTTCCAGAACCAGATGGTCCGATTACAACGACAACCTCTCTTTCATTAATTTGTATATTGATATCCTTTAGAACTTCGTTTTCTCCAAAGGTCTTTTTTAGGTTTTTCACTTTAATCATGTGTTTGACAGCCTCTTTTCAACATTATTTAATAAATACGTTACAGAGAGGGTTAAGAGGAAATATGTAAACGCAACTGTCAAATACGGTTCCCAAATACGGAAATATTGCCCTGATGCTGCTCTTCCCCAATACATGAGTTCAGGTGCAGCAATAATGGCAGCCAATGATGAATCTTTCAGCAATACGATAAATTCATTTCCTAAAGGAGGAATCATTCGCTTAAAGGCCTGAGGAAAAATAATAAACCTCATTGAAAGTGATTGGCTCATTCCAAGTGAACGGGCAGCCTCCTCCTGCCCTTTATCAATTGACTGAATGCCTGCTCGAAATATTTCTGCCACATAAGCGGCAGAATTTAACGATAAGGCAGCAATAGCAGAAGCAATGGTGCTCGCCGGGGACATGAATAGCGGCATGAACCCAAAGTGTATGAGAAAAAGTTGAACTAATAGCGGCGTTCCACGGAAGAAATTAATATACCAAATAAAAGGTAATCGAAGCCATTTAATTTTAGACATTTTTCCAAGAGCAACGAAAAAGCCTAAAACACTTCCTATAAGAATTCCTCCTATTGAAAGGCCAATCGTTAACGCTAAGCCTTTCAATAGAAAAGGCAAATAATCAATTATGATATCAAAACGAAAATCCATATCACCCACTCCATCCCTGTGCTAATTCAAGAGGTTGTTAAAAGCGCAGCCCAATCCCCCCATAACTTAACTGCTATTTCTCAGTAGAAAGTGCTTTAATTACCTCTAAATCAGGAGATACCCCAAACCATTTTTCATAGATTTCAGTGTATGTTCCATTATCAATAATCGTTTTCAATGCTTTGTTTATTTCACCAGACAGACTGTTACCTTTCTTAAATAAAATTCCGTAATATTCAGGTTCGAAATTTTCATCATCTGGAATCGCGATAAATTTGTCATTTGGATTGTTTTTGACATATTCGTTTGCCACCGTATTATCTGTAATAACTGCTTCGATATCGCCATTTTTCAGTGCCATAAATGCTACACCTAAGGTTTCATATTTTAATATATTTGAATTATTTTCACCGACTATTTTTTCAAGAGCAATTTGGCCAGTCGTTGCATTTTGTACGCCAACCTTCCTGCCTTTTAAATCTATGGCATTTTTGATATCGGTACCCTCTTTAGCCAAAATCATCAGCTTTGACTCAAAATAAGGATCAGCAAAATCATATGTTTGTTTTCTATCATCCGTGATCGTAATAGATGTTATGCCAATATCGACTTCCCCGTTTTCAACTAATGCAAATAAAGGATCCCAGCCGACATTATCAATCTTATATTTATATCCTGCTTCATCCAGGATTGCACTAATTAGGTCCACATCATATCCAACTATTTTTCCTTTATCCATATAAACGAATGGTGGTGTTACTGCATCTGTTCCTACTAATAGCTCCTTTTCACCCGAAGCATTCGTATTTTCCGTAGAGCTTTTTCCACATGCAGCTGTAAAAATAACGATGCATATTGTAAGTAGACAGAGTACTAATTGATGATGTTTTTTCATCTTCTCTACACTTCCTCTTATATTTTTTACTGTACAGGAGTACCCATCAGTCAAGAGCCTTGTCCTCACTGATGGGTCTATTTAAACTTTAGGTGCTAGTCATTTTAAACTAGGAATTAATTTTCTCGGTATTCTTAGCCTTTTTTAAATAAGAGCGCCAAGTAATAGCCCATTTTTCTGGATTTTCAAAGAAGTCTTGCTCATCCACTCGATGAATGGTGCTATTATGTGGTGCATTTTTCACGAGTTCTGGATTTGTATAGGCTTCGTCTGAAATTTGTGTTAGGGAAGCAATATATTCATCTAAATCTGCTTTTGAGTATGACTCTGTCGGCTCAAGTGTAAATGGTTCTGGTATGACAAATGGATGGTGGCTTGACCAATAATGATGGGCAAAATCAGCCATCCGGCGAGACACATCATCCGTAGTTACCCCTGTTTCCTTTGTTAGCTGTTCCCAGCTATAACGAACTTGCTCCAGCCTTTTTCCATTAATATAAGGAGCACTTGCCCCGCGGATTTTTAATATTTTGTGATATAAATAGTTATTGTTTAAGACAGCAATTTGGGCTACATCCTTTAAGCCTTCTGCGCCAAGTGCTCTTATCCAAGCGTAGGCTCGCAAGACAGTTTGCGGGACGCCCTGGAATGACCGTACTTTCCCGATACTATGTTTTAAGTTGTCATTCAAAACATATTCTTCATCTTGTTTTTCAACAATTGGCCCTGGCAAAAATTCCTTTAGCTTGTTTAATACTCCGAGAGCTCCTGTCGCAGGGCCCCCACAAGCATGAGGTGTAGAGAATGTCTTATGAAGGTTAAAGAAGCACATATCGAAGCCTGCCTCTTTGGCGCGAGTAATGCCGAGTAATCCGTTGGCATTCGCCTGGTCATAATAGCAAATCCCGCCAGCATCATGGACAATTTTTGTAAACTCCTTAATACGGTAATTATAGATTCCAGTATCTTCTGGATTCGCAACGACAAATCCAGCTGTTCTTTCGGAAACAACCGCTTTTAACTCCTCGATATCAGGGAAACCCTCTTCGTCTGGCTGTAAGGTGATTATTTTAAACCCTTTAACTGCTGCCGTTGCCGCCGCGGAAGGATGTGAAAAACTAGTTGTAATGATTTCATTCCGTTGTTCTCCTTCACCGTTCGCATCATGGTAAGCGCGTACAATGGAAGCCATCGTAAATAATGATTGTGTCCCGCTCCCTGGCTGGAATGTGAAATAATCCATTCCCGAAATCTCTCGCATGCATAAATCTAATTTATACGTCACTTCAAGAATTCCTTGTACTGTACTAACATCCTGTAACGGGTGAAGCTCAGACATTTTTGGTGATGAAGCAAAGGTTTCGTTTATTTTTGGAGAATACTTCATCGTACAAGTGCCTTGTCCAATCTCAACGTTAAAAGCCGCACCCAGCGTTTCCTGTGATAATCTTAAATAATGGCGCAAAACACGATTTTGGGAAATTTCCGGAAGATTAGGCTGTCTTTTTCGAACCATTTCAGATGGAATAGCAGAAATTCCATCTCCGACACTATTGATAATTTCATCTTCTACTGCTGGAAGAGAGACTCCTCGCTCCCCGCTTTTGTGAAGTTCAAAAATAATCGGCTCATCCCACTTTGCCTGATGAAAATTTCTAACTTTATGGGATCTATTAATTTTTTGCATGTGCATTCTCCCCTTCCTCTTTGCTTTTGACTGAATCTAAGCATTGCTGAATCGTACTAACAAGCTGATCAATGTCCTTTTTCGAATGAATTTCCGTAATACAGAATAATGCGCTTTGGCCTAATTCAGGAAAATCCTCAGATAAGTCTTTTCCGCCAAAGATTCCATTATCAAGTAAATATTTATTAATTTCCTTCACGGATTTACCAGTATGGTTAAAATCAACCACGAATTCTTTAAAGTTTGTGGATTCAAAACGGGATGCAACTACACTAGGTATGTTTCCAAGCTGTCCCATTGCATATTGCGATTTTTGCATGATGGACTGTCCTAACTGATACATTCCTGTTGGCCCTAGCAATGATAAGTAGACACCAGCTGTAATCCCCCATAAAGCTGTTTGTGTTCCAACAGATTCCTTTCCGTTCTCCCTTTGAGCAAAAGAAGTTCTATCATAATAGACATCTCCGAAACCATATTCACCTTCAACTACAGTCGGTGCAATCCCAAATAATCTCGAAGGATATTCCTGTACAAAAGTAATATCATCATGAGTGGCGATAAATCCTGATTGGCCGCCCCCATAGCTCATATGCATGCCAAGCGGCTGAAGATCGCCGCAAACGATATCTGCGCCATAATGACTTGGAGGAGCCATTACGCCAAGGGAGCTTGGATCAACCCCAACGACAGTAACTGCACCATGGCTTTTTGCTAGACTGCTAATCTTCTGACCTTGGGTTTCAATAAAACCAAGGTAGGAAGGGTTTTCAAAATAAACAGCTGCTGTATTGGCAGATAGCTTTCCTTCAAGATCTGCCAAATTGATTTGACCGGAATCTTCTTCATAGTCCACAAGTATGCACTCGATAAATGGTGAACAGTAATTTTTAATAACTTTCAAACGGTCCGGGGATATTGTTTTCGGTAATAATAACTCTGTTCGGCCAGTAATTCGGCCAGCCATCCGGATTGAGGTTGCCGCAGCTTGAGCCCAGTCAAATGTTGGGACATTGACAACATCCATATCTAATAATTCGGCCATCAAGCTTTGATATTCAAACAACGCTTGATATCTGCCATGGTCCTCATAAGGGTCTCCAGCATATGCCGTTAAGAATTCTGCACGTGAATTGATTTCGTCACAAACAGAAGGAATAAAGTGATTCCAGCAGCCTGCCCCTAAAAAGTTTAAGTACTCTTTAGTATTGGTATTTTTGTTTAAAATCCCATCTATATATCTTTTTAACTCATATTCTGATAATGGTTCCGGGATATTCATCTCTTTTTTATAGTGCAATTCTTCAGGTATCCCATCAAAAAGCTCTTCAATCGTTTGAACACCAATTTCTTTCAGCATTTCCTCTTTTACTTCTGGAGCTGTATTTGGAATATATGGATGTGCTCCTGCATTATACTTTCCCATCATTTTCTCTCCTTTTAATAAAAATTTTTAAGCTAATCCTCCGCCATCAACCGTTAACACTGTTCCTGTTACCCAAGAGGCCATATCACTCGCTAAGAACAGAACACCTTTTGCAATATCAGATGGCGTGCCAATTCTTTCTAATGGACGCCCGACAGCAGATGATTTAAGAAATGACTCTTCCTCATGCTGTAATTGCTTCGCTTCATCTCTAAGTAATGGAGTATCTGTATCACCAGGGCATATACAATTGACACGAATATTTTGTTTTCCATGATCAATGGCCATTGCTTTCGTTAAATTGACTACTCCTGCTTTCGCAGCACAATAGGAAGCCGCTAAATCTCCGCCTTTTAGCCCCCAGCCTGAACCTGTGTTGACAATGCTGCCACCGCCATTATTCGCCATAATTGGGATGACAAACTTTGATAATAAGAAGGCACCTTTCAATGAAACATTTAGAACGATATCCCAATCCTCTTCTGTATGATCAACGACCGTTTTTCTTCTAATTACACCAGCGTTATTAAACAAAACATCAATTCTTCCAAACTCCTGTTCAATCTGTTTGGCAACTGATTCACATTCAGCAGATGAAGTCACATCACATTTGAAAAATACAGACTTCCACCCCCTGTCATTCATTGAACCCGCAACGGCTGTNNTTTCTCTTCATTAATGTCAATAATAGCTACTTTTGCACCTGCTTCTGCGAACAATTCAGCAGTTGCCAAGCCGATGCCAGAGGCAGCTCCTGTAATGACAACCACTTTATCTTTAAGTCCTAATAATTTTTCGTAATCTAATCCACTCCATGTTTTGCTACTTTCTTTGCTGTTTACGTCAATCATTTTTAGTCCCTCCTTTTTATTACAATCTATTACTTGCAAATACTGTGCCAATTTTCAAATTTATTAAATAAATATGATTTTGAAAGAACTTAACTATATTTCAGCAATTTTTTACAGTTTTATTGACAGACTTTTTTGACAGGCATGACAAAAGTTGTGTCAAAAATGGCACATGACACCTCATACGATTGACTATTCTGAATTTTATAAATAGAATAAAAGAGTCTTACATAGAAATTTTTAGGGAGAGTAGACAAATGATTCTGCTAAATTCTATTTCGAAAGTTATCCAAGCTTTTTCTAAACTCCTTCACCTTGATATTGCCTGCTTTAATCCTGATGGAAAATTAATTGCCGCAACAGAAAACTATATTCACATTAAGGGAGAAAAGGCATACGCTCCATTCTTTAAAACTCTTTACGGCAACCACATTACTTTTCTGCATCAGCCGGGAAAAATGAATATGTGCACAGGATGTCATTTCATCAATAATTGCCCTTCTAAAGCAGAGCTAATCCAAGACATGATCATCCATGGGAAAAAATATGGGTATATTTCATTTGTCAGCTTCTCTGATGGGAATGAAAGGATTTTAATAGAAAATCAAGACTATTACATAAAGTGGCTATCACAATTAAAAGAAATCATTGTTTCCATATTGAGGGATAGTAATGAAATGAAAGTGGAGGAAGCAAGTTCAAAAACAGCGCCAAACTATATTTTTGGAAAAAGTCCTTCTTTCCTTCAAATTCAAAAAATTATTAGAAACATAAAAAATAGTTCCTCCTCCGTATTAATTACTGGAGAAACAGGTACGGGAAAGAGCTTACTAGCTCAATATATTCATAGTACAAGTGCTGTCCAAAACGGACCATTCGTTGAATTAAACTGCGCAACAATTCCAGAGAATTTATTTGAAAGTGAATTATTCGGATATGAGGAGGGAGCATTTACGAATGCAAGAAAAAAGGGAAAACCAGGTTATCTTGAATTGGCGGATAATGGGACGCTGTTTTTAGATGAGATTGCAGATTTGCCTTTATCCTTGCAGCCAAAGCTATTAAAGGTTTTACAAGATGGCGTGATTCAGCGGGTTGGGGGAACACGTTCAAGGAAGGTTAACTTTCGCCTAATAGCGGCTACAAATCAATCATTATTTCAACAAATGAATGATCATTTATTTCGAGCGGACCTTTTTTACCGTTTGAATGTTATCCCCATAACTCTTCCTTCATTAAAGGAAAGAATGGAGGATTTACCTTTATTTGTTTCAAGCATAATTAAAAAATTACAGGATCGTACCGGTAAGACGATTTATTCCTATACAGATGAATTCTTAAGATCAATCTCTTCCTATCATTGGCCAGGAAATTTACGTGAGCTTGAGAATGTCATTGAGTATAGTATGAATATGGAAACAGAAAATGTATTAACCGAACAATCTCTTCCCTCCTACCTCTTTCAGAAATGTTCAAGCACTTCTATTGAAATGCATGAACAAGAACCATCACTAGTTGAAGCCGAACGGGAAGTCATTATTCAGAAGCTTCAGTATTACGGCACTAGCTATATTGGCAAGCAAAAAGCAGCCGAAGATTTAGGTATAAGCGTTCGTACTCTATACCGAAAAATGGAAAAACTACATATTCCTTCATAGAAAACTCATATTTCATAAGACTAAATATCAGATAGAATTAGACTTAGAGGACATTGGTTATCATTGGGTGGAAATATTGGATGGGGTGGGCACCATTGACAGTGATTGGTGACCGCTCTTGGCTTTTTCCTATAAAAAATCCCCCAAAATGTCGAAACTCACATTTTGGAGGATTCCTATTTTCTCCTATTCCGCCTCTGTCAAACTCTTCGCAGCCTCAAATAAAATATGCACCCCATTAGCTAAATGACCTGTATCAGACCACTCCTCTGGACAATGGCTTAAACCGTTTTTACTTGGTACGAATATCATGCCTACCTCTGTAACATCCGAAAAGACCATAGCATCATGTCCGGCGCCGCTATTGATCGAACAATAGGCAATTCCCAATTCTTCGCTCTTTTGCCTGAGAAGAGAACGAACATTTTCACTAAGTGCTTTTGGCTGAATATATAATTGCTGCTTTACCGAGATCCGAATGCCATCTACTTGATTGGACTGAATTAATGTCTGCACCTTCTCCAGCACACTTTGAACATTCTCTTCTTTTCCTGAACGAATGTCGATTGTGAAAATAGTTTTATCCGGAATAACGTTGGCACCGTTCGGATAGACATGTAAGCGGCCAGTAGTGATGACCGTCCCTTCTCCTTCTTTCTGGGCAAGATCAGGTAATTGTGCAATAATTCTTGCTGCTGTCACTAACGCATCTGATCTGCGATCCATCGGAGTTGTACCTGCATGGCCTGCTTGACCCTCAACCGTTACCTCAAGCTGAGTCAAGCCCACAATCGCTTCTACAACGCCAATCGGAATATTAGCTTCTTCAAGAATCGGGCCCTGCTCAATATGTAATTCTAAGAAAGCCTTCATTGTTTTCGGATCTCTTACCTTGACCAAGGATGAATCTAATCCGATTGCCTCCATCGCTTCAACCGTTGAAATTCCATCCGAATCCTTAAGTTTTTTGAAATCTTCCTCGCTCAGTGTGCCAATGATTCCTCTTGATCCCATGAGGCCTCCGCCGAATCTCGATCCCTCTTCTTCAATCATCGCAATAACTTCTAATGGATATTTTGGCTTCAATCCCTTTTCTTGAAAAAGGGCAGCCACTTCTAGACCTGCGACAACTCCAGCAGCTCCATCGTATGCACCGCCGTTAGGGACTGAATCAAAGTGAGAACCGACAATAACACTTGGCGCATCCTTTATACTTCCTTCTAGCCTGCCAAAAATATTGCCTAAACCATCTTCACGGACTACTAAACCATACTCCCCCATGGTTTCTTTAATATAGTTTCTTGCCAGTAAATCCTCTTGACTATAGGTAAGGCGTGTTACCCCTTTTCCCGGAGTTGCCGTAAATTTTTGCAATTCTTTAATATGGTTTTCAATTCTTTGTTGAGACTTTGACATATGAATCCCTCCAAAACTAAAACTTTACAAATGAAAGATAAGCGGGCCGATATTACTTGGCCATTTCATTTTACCAAATAAATCGAACCCGCAATATTTTTCAATTTCTGCTGAATGAAGTTAAAATTATTTCAAGAATCCTACGAAAATACCTGCTAATACTACGGAAACCATTGTAACGGTGATGAATCCTCCAACAAGCATTGGCGGCAGCATATGACTTGTTAGAACCTCTTGTTCCTTTTTGTCTTTTGTTAATGATTTAATGACCTCATTCGTAATTATATAGTCTGCTGGAAATCCATATAATGCTGTCAAGGAAACCGCAAACGCCATTTCTTTACTCACCTTCAATACCTTTCCGATAATGAACGAAAAGATGTACATTCCGATTACACCTAATACAATAGTTCCAACTAAAGGATAAATAATTTGAACCAACATACTTGGAGTCGCATTTTTTAATGAGTCAAAAACAAAGAGCATTAAAATCATAATACCTATTCCAAAGCCATTTGCTTTAAATAGAATTTGTCTTTCCAGAAAACCAACACTTCTTCCAATAACGCCAAATACTAAACATAATACAAACGGACTGATCTCGAAAATTGGTGCAAATGACTTTGATACAAGATAAGCTAGTAAACCGACAATAGCTAGACGAAGGAATTTAAAATAATCTGTGTTGTACTCTTTAGGATGCTTTTTAAATAGCTTCGGTTCATCTTCTTCACTAGAATCACTCTGTTCAGCTTCTAATTTTGATAAATTTCCACTGCGATATTCCTTAAGCAGCCGTTTTCCTTCCTTCTTTAATACGATAGAAGTTAATGGATAACCTGCAAAACCTTGCATGACATAAATGACGATGGCAAATACAGATAAGGACATAAGACCTAATTCTTTTGCACCTTCAGACATAATAACAGCAGAAACGATTCCACCTACTAATGGCGGGATCGCAACTACAACAGTGTTCCAGTCCCAAATAAATGTCCCAATTCCAAATAACGCAGCAATAATTCCTAAAATACCAGATAACGCAATAACGATCGTCTTCCATTGCTTTATTAATTCTTTAACTGAAAGTAACGTCCCCATATTTGTGATGATTAAATAAATCACCATCGTTGCAACAACTGGCGGTACACCAGCAATAGGTACGATATCCTTAGGGAAAAAAGTCCAATATCCGATAAGAAATAAAACCGCACTCACAAATACGGATGGGATCCAGGCTTTTGTTCGAGTAGAAATAAAATCTCCAATATATAATATGAAAACAACAATGACTAAAGCTAACATTTGGGACATGAGAATCCCTCCCTTTCATTAAAATCAATTTACCAATATTACGAAAAATTCAAACAATTAATTACGAAAAAAAATGTCATTATACTGAAATGGAATGTGTACCGGGTTTAGTCGTGCTTGAGAAACAATCCGGTACGTATCCTTCTACTATTTATTATTTTCTAAATATGTTAAAGTCGCTATTCCTAAAGTTTTCGCTGCAATCAGCATTCCTTTTTCATCGATATCAAATTTAGGATGGTGATGTGGGTAGGTTTCTTCCCAATCAGGATTTTGTCCGCCTGTGAAGAAAAATGCTCCCTTAACCTTTTGAAGATAATAAGCAAAATCCTCTCCGCCCATTTCCGGCTCAATTTCAACAACAGCTTTAACACCGGGTACTTGTTTCGCGAGTTCTACAACAAACTCCATTTCCTCTTTCGGATTGCAGGTTGCTGGATAGCCCTTTTGATAGTCGTACGAATATTCTACATCTGCAGCTAAGCATGTTCCTTTAATAATGCGCTCTATTTCAGTTTCAATAAACTCACGTGTCTTTTCATTAAAGGTTCTCACTGTACCAGCAAGTGATGCAGAGTCCGCAATGACATTCGGAGCATTCTTTGCTTCAAATGAACCAATGGAAATTACCGCTGAATCAAGTGGAGATACTCTGCGAGAAACAATCTGCTGAATATTGCCAACAAGCTGTGCGCCAATGACAACACTATCTTTTGTGCGATGAGGCTGTGAACCGTGTCCTCCACGACCTTGGATTTTCACTTTGAAGAAGTCAGCGGCTGCCATCATAGGTCCTTGCCGATATTCAATTGTTCCCACAGGAGCAGTTGCCCAAATATGCTGGCCAAAGATTACATCGACTCCATCTAAACAGCCATCCTCTATCATCGCAATCGCTCCGCCAGGCAGAACCTCTTCCGCGTGTTGATGAATAAAGACAACATTTCCTTCAAACTCTTCCTTTATACTATTTAATACTTTTGCTAAGACAAGCAGTGTAGCTGTGTGGCTGTCATGTCCGCAAGCGTGCATAACTCCATCTACTTTTGATTTATATGGGACATCGTTTTCTTCTTTAATCGGAAGTGCGTCAAAGTCAGCACGCAATGCAACTGTTTGGCCAGGTTTTCCACCGCGCAGTGTGGCTACAACCCCACGTCCTCCAACACCTGTGCGGATCTCATGGCCTAACTTTTCATGATACTCAGCAATATATTTGGGTGTATTTTCCTCTCGGAAAGAAAGCTCTGGATATTGATGTAAATATCGGCGTACTTCTACCATTTCATCATAAGCCTGATCTAATAACTCATAAAGCTTGTTCATATTCATTCACTCCCACTTAAACGGCTAGAATATTTTATCGAAATAGAAATATTCAGTTGTTTTTCTATATGGAATATAATAAAATATCTGAAAATTAATTCAATGTTCATTTGTACAATGTTAAGATCTAATTATTGTATAATAGTCCATAAGGAGTGATTTTATTTGATAAAACAACAGCTATTTACTTTACTTCAAAATAAATTTAATCATATTTCTTTCAAACTATATTATTTCGAAAAAACAAACCAAAGGGCCCAACTCCTATATTCTCATGGTGATATGACAGATATTGATATTCCCTTATTAGCATATCACTCAGTAAAAAAGTACCACGTTCAGCCGAGTACTAATCATATCCTTTACACATTTTTCTACTCAGAAAATGATCAGGTCCATTTTCAACTTTCTAATTCCGCCATCCACTTGTCTAGATTTGAGCTTGATGAACTTTATATCCTTTTTTCTGTAGTTGGTCTAGAAAATAAAATATGCGCAAAAGAGATTGAGCTAACAAGTATGATAGAGAGCATCCTTTCAATCACTGCCTCCCTAAAGCTTGACGAGGTTCTTGATAAGATTGTTAATCAAGCCCTGAGCGTCATTCCTGCTGCAGATGCTGGCTATGTACAATTAGCCAATGATCGAACAAAGGATTTAACGGTAAAATCAGCAATTGGATTTAATAATAAGCTGCAAGCAATCAGAGTAAAATTCGGGGAATCCATTACAGGAAGAGTATATCGCGATGGAAATCCTGTAATCTATTACTCAAAATCCGAAATCTACGAAGGAATGGAAACTCTTTCGAAGAGTAACTTCACTAATATTCAAAACGCTAGTGATCATTCTAAATTAAGATCCCTCATTTCAGTCCCTCTAAAATTAGATAACGAGCCAATAGGTGTCATGACTGTTCATCAATACGAAGCGGAAGGAAAATTGACCGAGGACGATCTTCGATTATTAGAGGGCTTCGGGGCGCAAGCAGCAATTGCCATTCAAAACGCAAGACTTTATCAGGAAAAAAATGCACAATTAGAAGAAATCACAGAATTAACAAAACGCTTAGAGGAAAAAAATAGACTCCTATTAAGGAGAGCAGAGATTCATGAAAACTTAACTCGTCTCTCCTTGCAAAATAAAAGTGTAGAGTACATCATCAGGGAATTAAATCGAATGATGGGCAGTGAGGTTTTCTTTTTTGATAATTTAGACTCCGAGCTTTTTCCGAAAATAACAATTCATTATCCATATTTAAGCAATGACGAGTTTGCTGAAATCCTCAGGTCTAAGACAAAACCATTTTATATAGATATTAATGATGAGAAGGAAATGAAATATTATGTATATCCGATATTAACGGACCGCGTTTCCCTAGGCTGTTTTATTATCCCGTTTCTAAAACCGATTTCATCCCAAGACAAAATGACCATTGAACAAGCAAGCTCTGTTCTGGCACTAGAGCTAACAAAGCAAAAAACCCAGGCAGAGGTTTACTATAAAAAAACAAAAGAAGTCTTCAATGACCTGCTGAATAATAAAGATCCAGTCATTTTGGAGGAAATTGGGGAGGCATTAGGTTTAAATACTAATTCATACTTCTCCGTACTTTTGCTGGAAATTGTTTCATACACAGACCTGCAAATATTAGAGGCAGTTATTCATCGTCTCATTTCTAGAATAAAACGGAGAATCCCTGAAAAAGGAACACTCGTATATGGATTTCATAATAAAGTCACGATTCTCTTTTCCACAAATCACCCAAGTGAACTTGATGAATTGGCATCGATGTTCGATTCCTTATTTTTGAAATGGGGAAACCAAGAAAACATCCCTCTTTACGCCGGTCTTAGTTCCTCTTATAAGGGAATGCACGCCATTTCGAAATGCTATGACGAGGCAAAAAAATCACTTGCTTATTTAATCACCCGGCATAAAACAGGAGTCATGAATTACAAAAAGATGGGGATCAATCGACTATTTCTCGCACAGCCTTCCCCGGAAATTGAGCAATTTGCCAATGATATTTTGGCTCCATTGCGATCGGAAAGGGCACAAAGCAATGATTTAGAAAAAACACTTTTCACCTATATAAGACTGAACAAATCGATAATCGAAACGTCTGAAAGGCTGCATGTTCATAAAAACACACTCTATCATCGCATAAAAAGGATTGAGGAACTGCTCCAGCTTGATTTCAATGATCCAGATGACTATTTACAAATATTATTAGCCTGCCATCTGCATGAGAATTTTTCTAATAACGAATAGGCTGCAGTTATTCTGTTCTCAAACATTCGATAATCATATGAGTGCCTGTCCATTGCCCTATTGCAAATGATTTCAGGACAGGTACTTTTTTACATTCCTCTCTGTACAAAATTCTGAATATTCATTATAATAATGCGAATATGAAAGATTCTCCTGCTGATTTTTCAACAAATGAATAGAAACACCATGAAGAATCTATTTTGTTCTGAATACTGGGGGAATTAATATCCATGCAAAATATTCAAATAAGAAATAAAAATACGTTGCTGATGATTGGTATTATTTTCGTTGCATTTACTCTAAGACCTGCGATTACCTCGATTGGCCCTTTAACAGGGCACATCCGGGATGAAACAGGAATTTCCAATGGGATAGCAGGGCTGCTAACTACCTTGCCGCTCATTTCCTTCGGACTGATTTCGCCTTTTGTACCCAAAATCGCAAGAAGGCTTGGAAATGAAATGAGTGTTATGATTGGATTATGTATTTTAGGTTCAGGAATTATGATTCGCTCTGCCGGCACACTTTCTCTCCTGTTTTCTGGAACAATCTTGATTGGCTTAGGAATTGCCGTCTGCAATGTACTGTTACCTGGAATTGTTAAACAATCCTTTCCAAGAAAAGTCGGGCTTTTAACAGGTATTTATACTCTCTCAATGGGAGTTTTTGCTGGTTTAGCACCCGGTCTTAGCATCCCGCTTGCCGATTCGCTTGGCTTAGGCTGGAGAATATCCCTTGGAATATGGGCACTAATCATTTTAATCGCTATCGGCTTTTGGCTGCCTCAACTTAAAGTGAAAGATATAACCTTCGATAGCCCTAAACAAAAACAAACCGGCTCGCGCATTTGGTTTTCATCTATAGCATGGCAGGTAACCCTCTTTATGGGATTGCAATCAATGGTTTATTTCAGTATAACCGCCTGGCTTCCAGAAATTCTGCATACTCAAGGATTTAATATTGCTATTGCAGGCTGGATGCTTACTATATTCCAATTTTCTGGGTTGCCTGCAAACATCATTATTCCTATTCTTGCTGATCGGCTTCCAAACCAAAAAAGTATTGCCTTAGGCATTGGCCTCCTATGCTTAACTGGTTTATTCGGATTAATGTTTGTCACGAATAAAGCCCTTATTATCTGTTGTATTATTATGCTTGGAATATCCCTTGGAGCAGCTATTAGCCACGGTCTAACTCTTATTGGGCTGCGGGCGGCAAATGCAAAGCAAGCCTCTGATCTTTCTGGGATGGCGCAATCCGTTGGGTATTTATTAGCAGCACTTGGACCATTTATGATTGGTTTCATATTTGATTTCTTTCATACTTGGACGATCCCGTTAATTCTGCTTGTTGTCATTACGGTTATTTACACGATAGCTGGAATTGGAGCCGGACGAAATTTATATGTTTTACAGGAAAAAATAAACACACACGAGCATAAGAAAGCCCCTTCCACCATTGCTTAAAATTGAACTATAATAAATGCAGGAATTTTCCATTATATCTAGTATTTATTATTATCCATAATAGAAAAGAGGAAGCTACTTGAATAGAAGAGTTCTAGTATTAGGAGGAACCCAGTTTTTCGGAAAGAAATTAGTTATGAAGCTTTTGCAGAATGGCGATAAGGTTACAGTTGCCACAAGAGGAATAACACCGGACCCATTTGGAGATCAGGTGGAAAGATTAAAATTGGATAGGCGAAATAAAGAGTCGATTGACGATGCACTTGCGGGTCGTCAATGGGATATTGTCTATGACCAAACATGCCAATCCCCGCTGGAGGTACAATATATATTAGAAGCCTTAACAGGAAAAGTGAGAAGGTACATTTTCACATCTACTCAGGCAGTCTATGATTTCGGGATTAATCATAGGGAAGAGAATTTTATTCCATTCGAGTTTCTTTATGAGCTACGGCCGAGAGAAGAATATAGTGGATATTCCGGCTATCAAGAAGCAAAGCGTTCAGCTGAAGCTCTATTATTCTCTCAGAATGAAATCGAGATCGCAGCTGTCCGTTTTCCGATCGTTATCGGCAAGGACGACTTTACAAACAGATTAAAGTTCCATATAGATAAAATCATCAATAATGAAGAAATTGGCCTTTCCAATCCTGAAGCCAGATATAGTTTTATCTTATCTGATGATGCTGCCCAATTTTTATATGATTTAGGGGCATCCTCTTTCACTGGCTCTATCAATCCTGGCTGTAAAAAGGATATCTCACTAAAGGAACTGCTAGGAAAAATCGAGTCGCAATTAAATCTAAAGGCAAAAATTACGGATAAACTAACAAAGGAAAATGCCTCTCCTTATTCTTTTGAAGGCTCTTGGTCTATTAATACAAGTAAGGCAGAAGAGGTTGGATTCACCTTTGCTGATTTAGATGGAGTGTTAGAGGATTTAATCAATTATTATTCTATTAGTCATGCACAAAATACTTAAAAATAAGAGCAGGAGCTTTTCATAAATGTAAAAAGCTCCCTGCTCTTAAGCCTCTATTTTACTGGAATCCAGATTTCCGAATAATAATCAGAACTAGATGCGTCATCATCAGGATATACTTCTAATTGTGGTACATTTTCTGCATGCTCATAGCCGCTTGTAGGGAACCACTCCGAGTAGATTTTCTTCCATGTCTTCTGCATCGCCTCAGGCATCGGTCCATGTACTTCAAATACAACCCATTTGGCAGCTGGAATATCCAATGTTAAAAATCCTTCAGCATTTCCATCGTGTTCGGCTGCCACCCAATAATCAATTGCCCCAGATGGCCCATCTCCTTTATTATCAGCACACACACCTAGCACACCTTTGATTTGCCCATTGTTCAGACGTGCTACCTTTTCACATGTTCCATCATTAAGAACCTCATCCCACAGTTTAGGAATGCCTATCAAATTTTCCCCATTGACAATGGAAAACTCCCTCTTAATGCCAACCACCTGAAAACCATCTCTTTCTAATACATTATACTTCATCGGTTCTGCTCCTTTCAGAATTACCTGTATGATCAGGCGTTCATAGAATTTCAGCTTTCCCATATATTTTCGCGCTTCAGTTGGTGAAACACCATGCTGTCGGCGAAATGCCTTTGTGAAAGCCTCGGGAGTGTCATAGCCATATTTATAGGCTAGATCAATAATTTTGCAGTTTGTTCTAGATAGCTCCTGTGCAGCTAAAGTTAGTCGCCTTCGCCTTAGATATTCACCAACAGATATATCTGTTAAGACCGTAAAGGTTCGCTGAAAATGAAATGCCGAGGCATTTGCTTGTTTAGCTATCTCTTCAATTGTTATATCCTCATGCAAATGATCCTCCATATAGTCTATCGCCTTTTGTATAGATTCAATCCAAGCCATTGTCTCACTCCCTTGATTTCATATTAGCAAAAGCAGGAAATGGAATCCTGTCAATTTGTGCTTTGTTCGGACAGAGCATTAATTCCTTTACATAAATACTTTTTCAAATAGAAAGATCGTCTTTGTATGTCAAAAAAGAACAGCTGCCAAGGCTGTTCTTATTAAAAAACCCATCTTATTGAAGTTTACGAATAATTTTCTCTGATATATTTGCCCCATTTTCAATACAATCTGGAATACCCACACCGTAATAAGAACAGCCTGCAAGCATGATTCCTGGATAGAATGCTGACAGTTTTTCCTCTAAATTTTCTACTGTATGCGGGTGGCTGATTAAATAATTCGGCATACTGTCTGTCCATTTTGTAATCTCGCAACTGACAGGCTCAGCTGTGATCCCTAAGCTTTTGTGGATATCCGAAAGAGCTGTCTGCAGAAGTTGGTCTTTGTTCATTTCTGATAAAGATGAGAATGAATGAATACTGCTTTTATAAAAAAGTCTGACGAGCAAATTTTTCGTTTGAGATGTGTGCTCCCACTTCCGGCTAGTCCATGTACAGGCATTACATAGTACATCATGACTTTCCGAAGTAATAAACCCTGTTCCATCTTCAGGAAGAATACTGTCTGGAACATCAAAGCCAACATACATGCTAATGAGAGAGCTATTTCTAAATTGGGAAAAGCTCTTTTCCAGCTCTGAATCATTAAATAACTTCCCAGCCTCATTACTAGGTATACTAAGAACAACATAATCTGCTTCAATTATTTCTTGATTATGCAATATGACTTGATATCGCTCGCCGCTTTTCTCTATTTTATTTATCTTTGTGTTTTTTAATATTTCAGCATCACCGAGTTTTTCCTCGTAAGCATCAATAAGCTTCCCTAAGCCGCTTTTAAAGGAAAAAAACTTCTTTCCTCCGCCACTTTGAAATTTTTCCTTATTAGCTTCAAACCCTTTTATAATGCTGCCGTATTCCTTTTTGTAATCCAAAACATATGGAAGAGTTGAGCCGATTGTGAGGTCGCTTAATTTTCCTGAATATACACCTGATAGTACAGGTGCTATTTGTTTTTCAACTAATTCCTTCCCTAGGAAATATTCTAGGAAATCACCAATGGAATCATTTTTTGTAAATGTTTCGTTTTTTGTATATAAATCCTTCAGTGCTTCTACTTTTCCATCAGCAGACACAAGCGTAGTTTTTGCTAAGGACTCTACACTTGTCGGAATTCCAAACACTGCATCAGAAGGAATCTGCTTAAGTTCATTCTCGGTATAAATAAATGACCGTCCGGAGGCATTATAGACAACTTCATTTTCTAAACCAAGTTCTTTAATAAATGTCATCGTATTGACTTTACGCGAGACAATTGAGTCAGCTCCCGCCTCCATAATAAAGCCACGATCTTTAACCGTGCGAATTTTCCCGCCGAGTTCTGGAGACGCCTCTGCTAGAATAAGCCTAACATCAGATTGATTGGCTTTTTTCCATTTATGTAACTCATATATGGCAGATAATCCAGTGATTCCCCCGCCAATGACTAATACTGTTTTCAATTTTGACACCCCTGTTTTTGATCCTAATTATTGAAAGTGTACCATACTTAGTGCTCCAAACCCTACGGTTCATCTTCCAACAATTTTGTGACTAAAAGGGGTCTTTTGATTTTCTGAGACTGTTTGTCCTTTAAACTGCATACAGTTGTATAAAGGAGGGGTTGGCCATTAAAACATCCATTTCAACGGACCAATTAATTCGATATGCTGTGGCCTACGTATTCATCATCGCTGGAATAATAAAATTAATTAATCCTGAGATGGGGACTTATTTTGTAAACTTAGGACTGCCTTATCCGATTTCAGTGATGTATATCGTTGCCATAGTGGAATTGATCTGCGGTGTCTTAATTTTATTAAATAGAAGTGTAGCAAATGCAACACTGCCCTTAATTGGCATCATGATTGTCGCTATTATTTTAACGAAGATTCCAACCTTGCATACTGGTTTTTTTCAATTTGCAGCCAATGCTCGGTTAGACATTGTGATGCTCATTTTGCTGTTTATTTTATATAGTCAACCAACTAAAAGGGTTTAAACCTTAAAGCCAGTGCAGGGGAATAGTAAAATCCATGCACTGGCTTTTAAAATAGGAGAAGAAAAACTAAAATAGAATCCTTATATTAAACTCTCCGACGACTGCTTATTGTTCAATCGGTAAAATCACTTCTACCTTAGTTCCGTTGTTCATTTCACTTTCTATCTTTAATTGACCTTGATGATCTTCTACTATTTTTTTGGTCACGATCAGCCCTAAACCGGTACCATCAATCTTTGTTGTATAAAATGGAGCAAATAGATTTTCCATATCAGATTGATTAATTCCACACCCTTGATCAATAAAGCAAATAGACAATGTCTTGCTTGCCTGAAATGAAGAAATAACCTTTAGCTGACCACCATTATGCATAGAGTCAATACCATTTTTAATAAGATTAATAAATGCTTGCTTTAACTGATTCTCATCACAAACAACTAAAGGAATATTCTCGTCAAACTCTAATGTAAGCGCTATCCCTTTTTGGCGGGCCAGCTGCTGATTTATAGATATTACATAGGAAAGAGTTTCATTTATATTTTTCAATTGAAAGTGAGGAGATCGCGGTTTGCCAAGCACCAATAAATCATTAACAATCGAATTAATTCTGTCTATTTCTTGATCCATAATGGAAAAATACTGTTGGTCATCTTCGTACTTTTCTTTTTGCAGCTGGGTAAAACCCTTTAGGGAAGCTAGGGGATTTTTTATCTCATGTCCTATTGAAGCAGCCATTTGCCCAATAAATGCTAGCTTTTCCTTATGCCGCATCTCCTCGTGTATTGAAGTCAATGCAAAAATATAGGAAGAAAAACGTCTCATAAAAATATAAGCAATCACAGATAAAATACTAATAATGGCCATCGGAATGACGACTGCTGCCGATTTTATATAGATTCCTACTATTAAATATCTGCATAACGAAACGCCGACCACCGTCCAATAAAAACGTTGGTTAATAAATATAGGAGAAAATAAAAGCAAGATAAGCTCAGCCGCATTTCCGCTTCTATACTCGCCAGTTTCCCCCAAAAACATGATAATATCACTTAATGCCGTGATTCCCAAATAAACGAGAATATATAAGTACTTAATGATATGAAGCCTATTTCTTTTCATCAACAGATACGAAACAGGGATTAAGCTAATAAAGATTACATAATTCCAATAGCTTAATGGGCCGATTAGCCCAGGTTCGGTGTTCGAGATAAACTTTGGATAAAGATAATAATAAAAAATATCATACAAAGCTAAGGTGATATAAAAGGATAGTAAATAGGCAGAAAGTGCCCGCTTTTCCTCATTTTGCAGTAAATAGTCTACTTTCACTTTGTTCATCAGAGTTCCTCACAATAAATAATAATACTTATTATACCTTTTTTCGCTAAAAATCGACAATTTCCTCCCCGTCCGATTAACAGTCTAAAAGAAGCATGAATCATTTGGGCTTTTACCCGTTCGAATTCATGCTTTTAGTATTAGTCTTTAATTTTATAATAAAATTCACGGGCTCTTGCTGCTACCTCTTCTGGGACTTTGTATGTAAGTGGTTCTTGGTGGAGGGCCTGATAGAAATTTATGTCGCTCGTGTCCATCATGCCAATAGTGAAACGCGGTATAAGACGGACATGAATAGCTTGCTTTAAATCCTCATTTAACGAAATATTTAACGCCAAGTTAAAGCTTGCAAATCCTTGTTCTATCAGCGTTTGGAAGATTGCCTTCAATCCAACTGCGAAATCTGTCCAATCCTGATCATTGAGATCATTTATTGAATATTTTTCGGGAAATATAGCGACAAAATCATTTTGACCTTTCGGAGCGTAGGCATGCATCCAAGCTACATTTCCTTTTTCTCCGATCCATCTTTCTCTCATTGCCTTTTCCGTTTCATAAAGATTGGTAAATACATCCTTATTGCCTTCGTAGTCTTTTGTTTTTTCCTCGAGCTGAGCTTGATAGTTTGTCGGTGAATCTGATGCACAAACCTGAATATGAGGGTGAAGAACACTCCCACCAGAGTTAGGCAAATAATTCCAATTTATAGATGCATAGCGTGCTTCAGGATCAGACTCCATTATTCTATTTAAATAGTCCTGTGCAGCCAGAAATGCGTTCGTAATTAACTCTGTTGTAAATTCCTCTAGGCGAACATAATGCTGTCCGGAGAAAATAACAACCCCGTTATGCTTACTATAAGGAAACAGATTCGGAAAGACTACCGCTTCTCCTTTAATAATTCGCCCATTTTGAGTAATTTCTTTCGGAAAGAGCGGGGTCATTTTCAATAAGTTTTCCTGGCAAAAGGGACATCTAGCCCCCCTATTTTGCTTAGCAATTTCTGTGTAGTCTGGCGGTGTAAATACTAATCCAGAATCATAAATAAGACGAGATGATTCCCCGGTAATCGGATCAAAACGGATCTCAGTCCTCCGCTCAATCGGATTTCCTTTGCTATCATAAAACTTAAACCATTCTTCTTTATTCTGAAATGCCATTGCCATGATTCCTCCCCCTTTTTGCTAAATTAGCATGAATGGATTATATTAAAATGCAAGAACCTTCTGAAAAGTGTCCTCGAACGCCATCGAGTATTTCTGAATATAAAGAAGGTTATTGGGATGATGGGTTGTTTACCTAGGTACTTTTCCCATGATTATACCATATTTTGCATAGTTGATAAGTTGATGACTATTTATTCATAGTTGTCACGCATTTTCCATAATCGGACCTAAATGTAAATGTTACAATAGACATGAATCTATACAAAAAGGGGCTTAAAAAATGGCTGAATTAAAACTCGAGCATATTTTCAAAGTCTATAATAATAAATTTACTGCCGTTAAGGACTTTAGTCTTGATATTTATGATAAGGAATTTATCGTTTTCGTTGGGCCTTCAGGGTGCGGAAAATCAACTACTTTGCGGATGATTGCTGGACTTGAGGAGATTTCGCAGGGGGATTTCTATATAGATGGAAAAAGGGTTAATGACCTCCCTCCAAAAGATCGAGACATGGCTATGGTTTTTCAGCACTATGCTTTATACTCCCATTTGAGCGTCTATGAAAATATGGCATTTGGATTAAAGCGCCGGAAATATTCAAAAGTGGAAATCGACCGCCGGGTAAATGAGGCAGCCCATATTCTTGGTATTCAAGCCTATTTAGATCGAAAGCCAAACGTTCTATCTGGAGGACAATGTCAGCGTGTTGCATTAGGGAGGGCTATTGTTCGTGATGCCAAGGTATTTCTCATGGACGAGCCACTTTCTAATCTTGATGCAAAGCTGCGTGTTCAAATGCGTTCAGAGATTATCAAACTGCACGAGCGATTACAAACGACGACCATTTATGTGACTCATGACCAGACAGAAGCCATGACGATGGCAACTAGAATTGTTGTTATGAAGGATGGAGTCATTCAACAGGTCGGAACTCCTATGGAGGTTTATAATCATCCTGAAAATATTTTCGTTGGAGGATTTATTGGGTCTCCTGCAATGAATTTTATTAATGGTGTTCTTGAAGAGAGCGGATTTAGAGCAGGAAGTACTATCCTTTCTGTACCTGAGGGAAAAATGAAACTCCTTTGTGAAAGAGGCTATTTAGGTAAAAATATCATCCTTGGGGTTCGTCCTGAAAATATTCATCATGTTTCTACCTCCATAGAAAATGGATCCGTTATTTTGACTCAAGTTGAGGGTTCCGAGCTAACTGGTGCTGAATTAATGATTAATGCGAGTTTAGAGGGTCAAGGTTTTGTCGCACGTCTTGATTCAGACGCTAATATTAAACGCGGAGAAAAAATTAGGCTTGCTTTTGATATGAATAAGGTCCAATTTTTTGATGATGAAACGGAAAAGAGGATTGGATAAATGTAAAAAGGCTATCTGGTAAGGTAGGAAACCTTAAAAGATGGCCTCTCGTTTAATTTAATCCTGATTATGATTTTCAAGGAGATGCGCCTTTGCTATATGCAATTGTGCCATGGCAAAGTGTCATATACACATCATAATTCTCATCTAAAATGACTAAATCAGCATCCTTCCCAACAGCAAGGCTGCCTTTTTTATCAAAGGCATTAAATTGTATTGCAGGATTAGCTGATCCCATTCGGATGACATCCTCTAGTGTGCAGCCCGTATAGGACATCATATTTTTTATCGCTTGTCCTAGTTTCAATATACTACCAGCCAAGGTGCCATTGCTTAATACAGCTTTTCCATCCTGTACAGTAACTTCTTGACCGCCTAAATCGTAGCTTCCATTTTTTAAACATTTGGCTCTCATAGAATCTGTGATTAAGATAATCCGGTCAGAGCCTATCATTTTATGGGCTAGTTTCACAATCTCAGGTTTAACATGTATTCCATCCGCAATTAACTCTACTCTTAATTCCTTTCTTAAAAATACCGCACCTACGACACCTGGCTCGCGATGATGCAATCCACTCATCTGATTAAAAAGGTGCGTGGCATGAGTTGCTCCGGCCTCAATTGCCCCAATAACCACTTCATATGTAGCATCTGAGTGGCCAATTGAAGCAATGACGCCTGTTTCTTTCAAGTGACCGATAAGCTCTATTCCTCCATCAATTTCAGGGGCCAAAGTAACTAGTTTAATATGATTTTTCGCTAGCTCTTGCCATTTTTTAAATATTTCTACATTAGGTTCAATAA
>NZ_JBALOZ010000122.1:0-840 GCF_036965125.1 Bacillus sp. JJ1503 | reverse complement strand
AATAATATATTGAACGGGCTGAGCACCCGACATTTCTTTATTAATAAAAGGGCCTTCAAGATGAACGCCAAGTACTTCAGCTTGATTCCTATTATTCTGGTTTTCTATATATTCTCCCGCGTTGATTAATGCATTTGCAATTGCTTCCTCTGACTGGGTCATAGTTGTGGCAATAAAGCTAGTTGTTCCTTCCTTTGGAAGTGCAGCTGCCATCGTATCAAGGGCTTCCTTCGTTCCGTCCATGAAATCTGCCCCGTCTACTCCGTGAATATGAACATCAATCAGCCCCGGTATCACTGTATAATTTTTAGGTGTAATTAGTTCTTGAAAGCCATAGACATTAACACTTTTTAAATCTGCCATTTCGCCAATTTCAGCTATCTTTCCAGCTTCTAATTTGATAAATCCATTGTTGATTATTCCTGTCTGGGAATAAATATTAATATTCTTCAACAATAATTTTTCACGACCTAGGTTGTTCACTTCATCACACCCTTGTTAGGTTCCTGACTTTTCAATTTTCGCTTTTCAGGTGCAATGAAGCAGCACCATATATCCCAGCTTTATTTCCAAGAGATGCTTTTATAATTGATACATCTGAATAATTTTCCATGATTAATTCTTTTACTTTCATCGAAATCTTCTTAATGAGGTGTTCCTGTTCCATTACCCCGCCGCCAATAATAATAGCAGGGGGATCAAATATATGAATAAGGGAGGTTAGGCCTAGAGCAACTTCAAAGGTCCAATCTTGTATAACTTTTGCTAGTTTTGGATCTTTTTGATTTTCCTCAGCAAAAATAATTCTTCCATTTAGGTAATCTTTATTTATTTTTTTTG
>NZ_JBALOZ010000121.1:7694-18813 GCF_036965125.1 Bacillus sp. JJ1503 | reverse complement strand
TTTTAATATTATTTAAATCTGTCACAGAGTCTACATGTTTTTACCAAAGGATTATATTGACCTTCAAAGAAGATTGATATATCATGGTTATGTCCTAGTTTTATATTGTGTTGAACTTTGTCCGTTGGACTTAACTTCATAATAGAGGGGGGAAAAGTATGAGCAAAAATCGTGTATCAAGACGTCAATTCCTTAGCTATACTCTAACTGGTGTAGGCGGTTTCATGGCTGCAGGTATGTTAATGCCTATGGTTCGTTTCGCAATTGATCCAGTATTGCAAGCAAAAGCTGAAGGTGATTTCATTCCAACTAAACAAAAAGTTGCCGAAATTACCGATGTTCCAACTAGGGTTGACTATACATTTGAACAGCAGGATGCATGGTATACTTCAGATGTAACAGGTACAGCATGGGTTTACAAAGACGAAAAAGGTGAAATTGTAGCTTTATCGCCTGTATGTAAACATTTAGGGTGTGTAGTTGACTGGAATACTGATAAATCCAATCAGAATCACTTCTACTGTCCATGTCATGGCGGTCTTTATACTAAAGATGGTACAAACGTTCCTGGAACTCCGCCAATAGCACCGCTTGACGTATATCCTTTCATCGAAAAAGACGGCTTCCTTCACTTAGGAAAAGCCAAGCCAAAGGGGGCGTAATGATTGTTAAACAAAATTTATGATTGGGTAGATGAACGTTTAGATATTACGCCTTTATGGCGCGACATCGCGGACCATGAAGTTCCTGAGCACGTAAACCCTGCACATCACTTCTCTGCGTTCGTATACTGCTTTGGCGGATTAACGTTCTTCGTTACTGTTATCCAAATCTTATCTGGAATGTTCTTAACTATGTATTATGTTCCAGATATTAAAAATGCATGGGAATCTGTTTATTACTTGCAAAACCATGTTGCTTTTGGACAAATTGTCCGTGGAATGCATCACTGGGGTGCAAGCTTAGTCATTGTAATGATGTTCTTACATACGCTTCGTGTTTTCTTCCAAGGTGCTTATAAGAAGCCTCGTGAGTTAAACTGGGTTGTTGGTGTACTTATTTTCTTCGTTATGCTAGCACTTGGATTAACTGGTTATCTATTGCCTTGGGATATGAAAGCATTATTTGCAACAAAAGTTACAATGCAAATTATTGAATCAACACCACTGATTGGTATGCAATTAAAAACACTAATTGCAGGGGATCCGGATATTGTCGGTGCTCAAACGATTACCCGATTCTTCGCGATTCACGTATTCTTCTTGCCTGCAGCCTTATTCGGGTTAATGGCAGCACACTTTGTAATGATTCGTAAACAAGGTATTTCAGGTCCGTTGTAAAAATACAATTACGATAATATTGAAAAAGGAGGGGGAATCGCCCAATGCATCGTGGTAAAGGTATGAAATTCGTAGGTGACTCTCGTGTTCCTGCTGAACGTAAACCGAATATTCCGAAAGATTACTCGGAATACCCTGGAAAAACAGAGGCGTTCTGGCCTAACTTCCTATTAAAGGAATGGATGGTTGGTGCTGTTTTCTTAATCGGATTTTTATGTTTAACAATTGCACATGAACCACCGTTAGAAAAAATAGCTGATCCGAGTGATACAGCTTATATCCCGCTTCCAGACTGGTATTTCTTATTCTTATACCAATTGCTTAAATATACTTATGCATCTGGACCATACAATGCGGTAGGTGCGTTTATTATTCCAGGTCTAGCATTTGGGGCGTTACTATTAGCGCCATTTATTGACCGTGGTCCAGAACGCAGACCATCTAAACGACCATTAGCAACTGGATTTATGCTTTTAGCTATCGCAGGTATTACATTTTTAACTTGGCAGTCTGTAGCTACTCATGACTGGGAAGCTGCTGCAAACCAAGGGAAAATCGTAGCAGAAGTTGACATTGATACTGAAGCAGAAGGCTATAAATTTCTTGAAGCAAACAATTGCTTGTCATGTCACGGAGCTGAACTTACAGGTGGTGCAGGGTCACCTGCTCTTATCGACACTGGCTTAACTCCTGAAGAAATTTCTGATATTGCGGTAAATGGTAAAGGAAGCATGCCTCCAGGGATGTTTAAAGGAACGGATGAAGAATTAAAAGTACTTGCTGAATATATTTCGGGTTTAACAAGTAAATAACTGGAAAAAGCTGACGTTTTGCGTCAGCTTTTTTTGATGATGTTAAATGTTTTGAATCTAACTATATTTAATGTATATGGTAAAATAGTCAATATAATACAAACCATATAAAGAAAAGAGGACCTTCATGAAGTGGATTTATCCTATCCTAGCACATCGAGCTGTACTGTGGCTGTTATTCATAGTGAATTTTGCAGGAACTGTATACGGTTATATTTGGTATAAATGGCAGCTAGTTGAGACACCGCCCATTTTCTTGCCTTTCGTTCCAGACAGTCCAACTGCAAGCTTGTTTTTTGTCTTCGTATTAATTGCTTTTTTACTGGGGAAAAACTGGCCCCTTTTTGAAGCATTGGCTATTGTAACGCTCATTAAATATGGGGTATGGGCCGTAGTCATGAACTTATTAGTTTTCAATGTAACAGGAGAATTGGATTTGGTTGCACTTATGCTTATACTTTCACATGGTGCGATGGCTGTCCAAGGTGTACTGTACGCTCCATTTTATCGTATTAAAACTTGGCATTTAGTTGTTACGGGGATTTGGACATTACATAATGATGTAATAGATTATGTGTTTTTTATGCTTCCCCGTTACCCTATTTTGGACTTATACACGCCGCAAATTGGTTATTTTACATTTTGGCTTAGCATGTTTTCATTAGGTATCACTGCTTTTTTAACCTTAAGAAAAAATCGATTTATCTTAAAATTGAATTCTTATTGAATAGGTATAACCTTGTCCCATCTCTCATAGATATTTAATAGTAATTTGAGGGGGGACAAGAATGAAAGCTAGGATTATTGTTACAGTCATTATATGTTTTCTATTATTGCCTATATCAGTTATCGCAAACGAAACCTCACCTGTAGATAGATTGGATCAATTATCCGATGAAGCATTGCAGATGGTTAAGCTTCATCGATACGAAGATGCCAAAAGGCTTCTAGATTATTTTTCTGAACAATTTGTTTCTGTTACTGGAAAGGAAAGATCTTTCACTGCGGATGAATTGAGAATCTTAACCATTTCACATGATGAGGCCGTGCAGGCTGCTGCCAATGCCACCATGAATCATGAAGAGAAAATTAACCGCGTTACGAAGTTTAGGCTTGTCATGGATGCCATAACTTCTCCATATCAACCATTATGGACTGAAATGGAATCACCCATTATGACTGTTTTTGCAGAAGTTAAGGAAGCTGTGTATGCTGGTGATAAACAACAATTTAATACGACATTGAATTCATTTTTATCATTGTATGACATGATTTATCCTAGTATAAAAATAAATGTGGATAGAGACCACATACAAAGATTAGATGCAAAAATAGATTTTATTGATAAATATAGGCCTCAAGTTTTAACTGAAACAGCCAGCCAAATGGAGCTCGAAGCATTAGAAGCGGATTTACAGCTATTATTTGATGAAATGACTGAAGACGAAGCAGATCCTTCCTTATGGTGGGTAATCATTTCAACAGGAAGCATTATTATTCTTACATTATCCTACGTTGGATGGAGAAAATATAAGGGAGATCAGGAAAAGAAGGAAAAGTCACTTTCCAGGAGGCAAAAAGATTGACGCCATCTTTCAGCAAAAATACAATAATATAGAGAAGCTTCACTAACTTTGTGGAGTGTCATTCTTTCAAGTACCAATTTCTAATACTGCATCTAGAGAAAGCTGAATAAGGAGGGATAGCAATGGGGGGGTACCTTATATACTTTGCTATCATTATTTTGATTCCGCTATGGGCGCAAATGAGAGTGAAAGGCTCCTATACTAAATATTCAAAAGTCCCAGCCTCATCACATATGAGAGGTGCGGAAGTTGCAAGAAGAATTCTTGACACTAATGGATTATTCCATGTCGGTGTTGAGGAAGTAAGAGGTCATTTAACAGACCATTATGATCCCCGTTCCAAAACAGTAAGGCTGTCAACTGCAAATTTCCATGGTCACTCCGTAGCCGCTGCGGCAATTGCAGCTCATGAAGTCGGTCATGCCATACAGGATCAGCAAAATTATGCACCTTTACGTTTCCGCCATACGCTTGTGCCAGTCGCAAATATCGGTTCCAATTTTTCTTGGATCCTGATTATGATCGGTTTCTTTGCAGGTTTAAGCGGATTTGTGTTACTTGGTATTATTTTTATGGCGTCAGCTGTAGTCTTCCAGCTTGTCACTCTTCCAGTTGAATTTAATGCATCCAACCGTGCTATGGATCAAATCGTATCACTAGGGATCATCAGAAACGATGAGGAAAGGGAGACGAGAAAGGTGCTTAATGCGGCAGCACTCACCTATGTAGCAGCAGCTGCTGTTGCCGTGTTAGAATTACTTCGCTTAATTCTTATTTATACAGGAATGCAAAGACAAGATTAAAACCAGCCTGTTGGCTGGTTTTAGTCTTGTCTTAATGTTCGATTGGCTTTTTGTTTTCGTCTAATGTGAATCCTTCTCCAAGTACATCGTGGACAACTGTGACCGAAACAAAGGCATGTGGATCCACTGAGTTAATGACATTTTTTAACCGGACAATTTCATTCTTCCCGACAACACAATATAAGACTTCTCGATCCTTTTTAGTAAATGACCCATATCCCCTAAGGACTGTTACGCCCCGTTCCATTTCTATCATGATCTTGTTGGCTATTTCATCATTTAAATCGGAAATAATCATTGCTCCTCTTGCGGAATATGAGCCTTCCTGCATGAAATCAATCACCCTTGCTCCGACAAATACAGCAACAAGTGTATACATCGCTTCTTGATAGGATAAATAAAAAATTAAAGATAGCGTAATCACGACGGCGTCAAATATGAACATCGTTCTTCCCATGCTAATGCCTGCATACTTGTTCACTAATCTTGCAATAATATCAACTCCGCCAGTGGTTCCACCAAAGCGGAATATAGTTCCAAGGCCAATACCGATAAAAACACCAGCAAATAATGCTGCAAGTGTTAAGTCTTCATTGAGCGGCATATGTATTTGATTACGCTGAAATATCCATAAAAAAACCGAGACGCTGACAGTACCGAGAATTGTATATAGGAATGAGTTTTTCCCGAGTAATTTCCAGCCTAGAAAAAATAGCGGAATATTTAACAATAAATTCGTATACGAAGGATCCCATTTAAACAGGAAATATAAAAGAAGGGTAATACCAGTAAAGCCCCCTTCAGATAAATTATTTTGCATATTAAAATGAACGATGCCGAAAGAAAAGATGGCAGATCCAAACAAGATAAAAAGAATATTTTTCAATTTCACATAAAATCCTCCGCTTCCAATTTCCTACATGAATTATTGTGCCCGTTTATTAAGGATAAAGTCAAGTGTGTTTGGAAACTAGAACAAACGTAACACCTATTATTTAATAAAAAATATTTGTAAAAGAACTATCGTTTAGCTAACATGAAAGAAGGGAAATAGTAGGTTACCTTTTAACAGAAGAAGGGATGAATAAAGAGTGCAAGAAAAAACAATGAAAGATCTACAGGAAGAAGTAGATGCATACATAGGCCAATTTAAAGAAGGGTATTTTAGTCCTCTAGCCATGCTGGCAAGACTAACAGAGGAACTAGGCGAACTTGCAAGAGAGATCAATCATCAATACGGTGAGAAACCGAAAAAAGCTACTGAAGCGGAAAAAGCAATTGAAGAGGAAATGGGAGATATGTTGTTTGTCCTCATTTGCTTAGCCAATTCATTAAATATCGATCTTGAGACAGCACATAATCAAATTATGAATAAATTTAATACCCGCGATAAAGACCGCTGGACTAGAATTGAAGAGCAGGGGGATAAATAAAATGGAAAAAATCAATATTGTGATTGCAGGTGCAAGAGGTAGAATGGGAAGGGAAGCCGTTCAGCTTGTTCAGCAAACTGATCGTTATCAGCTAGTGGCAGTAGTTGATCATAAGAATGGAGGAGGCTTGCTCAGTGAATTTGATGGCTTCACTGGAATAGATATTCCAATTTACACAGATATGTCTCAATGCTTCCAGGAAATTGATGCAGATGTCCTTATCGATTTAACTACACCTGAATTTGGTATGCTTCATGCAAAAACAGCTTTGACGTATGGGGTTAGACCGGTTGTCGGAACAACTGGCTTTACGAAAGAGAATCTAAGTGAGCTTGAATCTCTTTGCCGTGAAAAGGAACTTGGTTGTATCATTGCACCTAATTTTGCCATTGGTGCTATTTTAATGATGAAGTTTGCCCAAATGGCTGGAAGATATTTTAATGATGTAGAAATTATCGAACTCCACCATGATCAAAAGCTGGATGCTCCTTCTGGAACAGCGGTAAAAACGGCAGAAATGATTGCAGAGGTTAGGCAGCCAAAAAAACAAGGGCATCCGGATGAAAAGGAAACAATCTATGGTGCAAGAGGAGCAGATTTTGAAGGGATGCATATTCATTCAGTCAGATTGCCTGGCTTAATTGCCCATCAGCAAGTGATGTTCGGCTCAGAAGGACAAACCTTGACAATCCGGCATGACTCTTATAATCGTGCCTCCTTTATGTCGGGGGTTAAACATGCGGTAGATACCGTGTTGAAAATTGATACATTAGTATACGGTCTAGAAAATATTTTGGAATAGAAAGGGGCGATAAGATGAATATTGCTTTAATTGCACATGATAAGAAAAAGGATGCGCTTGTTGGCTTTGTAACGGCGTATAAAGACATTTTAGCCGAGCATACTCTTTTCGCCACAGGAACTACTGGTTTAAGAATAATCAATGAAACAGGCTTAAACGTTCATCGATTTCAATCAGGCCCCTACGGTGGAGATCAGGAAATCGGTGCATTTGTAGCCAATAATAAAATGGATATTGTGATATTCTTCAGAGATCCTTTAACAGCACAGCCCCATGAGCCAGATGTGACAGCATTAATTCGTTTATGCGATGTATACTCTGTACCACTCGCAACAAATATGGGGACTGCAGAAATTATAATTAAAGGGCTTGAGCGCGGGGACTTATCTTGGAGAAATATTGTATATGGAAAAAGCGGTGGTAAGGATGTCTGATATAAAGCTTGATATTCTTGCATTTGGTGCACATGCTGATGATGTTGAAATCGGCATGGGTGCATCCATTGCAAAATTTGTAAATATAGGAAAAACTATAGGTATTTGTGATCTAACGAATGCGGAGCTATCATCGAATGGAACGGTCGAAACACGAAAGATAGAAGCCCAAAAAGCAGCAGAGGTGTTAGGCGTTAGCATAAGGGAGAATCTCGGTCTGCCTGATAGAGGGCTATTTCCTAATCCAGAATATATAAAGAAAATGGTAGCAGTTATTCGCAAATATCGCCCTTCCCTTGTTTTTGCACCTTATTATCATGATCGGCACCCTGATCATGGACAATGTGCCCGTCTTGTAGAGGAGGCGGTCTTTTCTGCTGGAATACGAAACTATTCTTCTGAAGAGGATTTTGGCCCGCATCGGGTTAAAAACCTGTACTTTTATATGATTAATGGGTTTCATGAACCAGATTTTGTCATTGATGTATCAAATTATATGGATAAAAAAATTGAAAGCCTACAAGCATATAAAAGCCAGTTTGTAAAAAATGCGGGGACCTTCAACACTCCGCTTGTAAATGGGTATATTGAAACGATTGAAGCAAGAGAAAGACTTTTCGGTAAAGAAGTTGAAGTAGCCTATGCTGAAGGGTTCAAACGCAAAAAGCCAGTCATTATAAATCTAGATTTATTTGGTGAAAACGAATGAAAACAAAATTAAAAATAGGGATAACCTGTTATCCGACAGTAGGCGGATCTGGAGCTATAGCTACTGAATTAGGGAAAAAGCTTGCTGAAAGGGGTCATGAAATTCATTTCGTTTCCTCGAGCCTTCCGTTCCGATTAAATAGAATGCATTCAAATATTTATTATCATCAAGTAGAAGTAAATCAATATTCCGTTTTTCAGTATCCCCCATATGATATTGCCCTTGCCAGTAAGATGGCTGAAGTTATAAAACGGGAAAATCTTGATTTGCTCCATGTCCATTATGCGATTCCGCATGCTGTATGTGCCATACTTGCCAAGCAAATGTGTGAACAGGATATTAAAATTGTTACCACTTTACACGGGACAGATATTACAGTTCTTGGCTATGATCAATCTTTAACGGGGGCAATCCGTTTTGGAATAGAAAAATCTGATGCCGTTACGGCAGTATCAAACTCCTTAACTTCGCAAACATACGATGTAATCAAACCTGAAAAAAAGATTGAAGTCGTTTACAACTTTATTGATGAGCGTGTATATCGTTTAATGGATTCTTCCTATTTACGGAAGGAATACGGAATAAAAAAAGAAGAAAAGGTTATTATCCATGTTTCAAATTTCCGCGGGGTGAAAAGAGTTCAGGATGTAGTAAAAGCTTTTGCTCTAATTGCAGAAAAGCTGCCTGCCAAGCTGCTTCTTGTCGGAGATGGGCCTGAAATGACTGTCGTTTGCAGTCTTGTAAATAAATTAGGTATTAATGATAAAGTACTATTATTAGGTAAACAAGATAATCTTGAAGAGCTATACTCAATTAGTGATTTAATGCTGTTGCTTTCCGAAAAGGAAAGCTTTGGTTTAGTTGCTCTCGAAGCAATGGCTTGTGGAGTACCTTGTATTGGGACAAATATCGGCGGTATTCCTGAAGTGATAGCTAATGAGAAAAATGGCTATTTATGCGAACTTGGCGATATTCCGGCAATTGCAGAAAAAGGCATCCATTTGCTATCTAATGAAGAACTGCATCAACGGTTTTCCAGAGAGGCCATTAATACAGCGTACCATAACTTTCGCTCAGAACTTATTGTCACTCAATATGAGAATATATATTACAACCTACTTAAAGAGGATGACGTAATTTGAAAGAGTCTTTTCTAAAAGCCATTCCCCTTTTATCAAAAATTCAAGAGTCAGGCTATGAAGCTTACTTTGTCGGAGGATCGGTTAGAGATTATTTGTTAGATAAGGAGATTGCAGATGTCGATATTGCTACCTCTGCAACACCTGAGGAAATTAGAACTATTTTTCCGAAAACGATAGATGTCGGAATCGAGCATGGAACTATTGTTGTCCTATATAATGGGATTCCATATGAAGTGACAACCTTCCGAACTGAAGCAGAATATGTTGACTTTAGAAGGCCATCAGAGGTTCAATTTATCCGGTCATTGGATGAAGACTTAAAACGCAGGGATTTTACGATGAATGCGATTGCCATGGACAAGGAAGGCCGATTTATTGATCCGTTTCATGGCAGGCGGGCTATCAAGGAAAAAATAATACAAACAGTAGGTGGGGCAGAGGATCGTTTTTCAGAGGACGCCTTAAGAATGATGCGTGCTGTTCGTTTCTATAGTCAATTAGGCTTTCAAATAGAAGAGAAGACTTATCAGGCTTTGAAATCATCCGCTTCATTACTGGCAAATATCTCAACAGAGAGAAAACTAGCTGAGTTCGAAAAACTTCTAGCTGGAAAAAATCGAATTCAAGCATTGCTTGTACTAGCTGATACTGGCCTTTTAAGCCACTTGCCGGGTATGAATCCATTTGTCGAAGCGATAAATGGCATTAAAAAGTATGATAGCAGCAAACTTTCAGCTAATGAAATGTGGGGGCTGCTACTCTTTCTTTTTAAGATTGACTTACATAAAGTTAATGATTTTATGAAAAATTGGAAGCTGCCAGTGAAAAAAATAAAAAAAATCAATCAATTATTGTTTTGGCTGAATTTTAGAGAAAGAAGCGATTGGACAAATAAAGCGATGTTCGATGGGGGCTCTGAAATCATTGAGGGAACAGAAAAAATTTATAATGTATTACATAATCAGGATGTAAACGTACATATAGAAAGTTTACTGTTTAGTTATAATTTATTGCCCATTAAACAGCGAAGTGAATTACAGGTTACAGGAACCGACCTTCAAGAGTGGTTTCAAAAAACCCCTGGACCTTGGATAAAGGAAAAATTAGCTGAGGCTGAGATCGCAGTCTTAAACAAGCAAGTCAGTAATCGCAAAGATTCGTTAAAGGAGTGGCTGTTACGGTGCAATCGGAGTTAAGAAAGAAACTGCTTGATGCATTTACACTAAATGAAGATGAATATTTGTCTGGCCAATATTTAGCTGATCTATTAGGATGCTCAAGAACAGCAGTCTGGAAGCATATAGAAGATATGCGTAAGGACGGGTTTGAACTTGAAGCTGTTCGGAGGAAGGGATATAGAATAACAAGGGTTCCGGAAAGAATTACAGCAGATGAAATAAGGTTGGGGCTTTTAACAAAGTTTATCGGAAAGAATATACATTACGAGGAAAGTGTTGACTCCACACAAAAAATTGCCCATCGTCTAGCAAATGAAGATACTCCGGAGGGTACAGTTATTATCGCCGAGGAGCAGTTATTAGGCAGGGGAAGAATGGACCGGAGATGGCATTCTCCGAAATATACCGGGATTTGGATGAGTGTGATTTTGCGTCCAAATCTCCCGCCTCCAAAGGCCCCACAGCTAACCTTAATAACTGCGGTTGCCGTTGTTCAAGCAATAGAAGAATTAACTGACCTATCTCCACAAATAAAATGGCCGAATGATATTTTAATCAATGGGAAGAAGGTGACCGGAATATTGACAGAGCTTCAAGCCGATGCAGACCGGATCACTTCCATTATTATTGGAATTGGTATTAATGTAAATCAGCAAAAGGAAGATTATCCTGAGGAACTGCATACTATTGCTACCTCTCTATCTATCGAAAGCGGTAAAAAACTCCAAAGAGCAGAATTAGTAAAAATTCTGTTAAGCAAATTGGAGAATTTATATACTCTATACCTAGAAAAAGGCTTCTACCCGATAAAGCTGCTTTGGGAAAGTTATGCCATCAGTATAGGCAAAGTCATAACAGCCAGAACGATTACGGGAAGTAT
>NZ_JBALOZ010000121.1:0-7658 GCF_036965125.1 Bacillus sp. JJ1503 | reverse complement strand
ATTCAAGGAAAGGCATTGGGTATTACTGAAGATGGTGTTCTTATGATAGAAGATGAAATGAGTAAAATCCACCATATTTACTCAGCCGACATTGAACTTAAATAAAAAAGTTTATCTAGTCAAATGAATCATTGATTTGTTATAATTAACGTGTCTAGCGTAAGCTAAATGATTGGGCAGTATCCTCAAGTTGAACTGCACCGTGTATGATTAGGTCATCAATGAAAAATTCTTTGAAACACCTAAAAATTAAAGATATTCTGCCTAGATCCAATAATGGACCGGGACAGAGGGATGAGACATAATAAAGAACGAAAGAAATTCGGAATCCTTCTGCTTACAGAAGGATTTTTATCTTTGTTTTTCACCCTCTTCCTTAATTCAAAGGAGGAATAAGGATGAAGCAAACGACTGATTTTTTGAAAATGAAGGAGAACGGTGAGAAGATTGCTGTTCTGACGGCTTACGATTTTCCGGCTGCTAAGCAAGCGGAAAAAGCCGGGGTTGATATGATTTTAGTTGGTGATTCACTTGGAATGGTTGTATTAGGATATGATTCAACCATCCCTGTTACGTTAGAAGACATGATTCATCATGGAAAGGCTGTCAAAAGAGGAGCTGGGGAAACCTTTATTGTCGTAGATATGCCATTCATGAGCTATCATCTGTCAGTTCGCGACACACTTATAAATGGTGCGCGTATTATTCAAGAAACAGGGGCACATGCCGTTAAAGTTGAAGGTGCAGATGAAGTGATTGACGGAATCGAAGCATTAACAAAGGCTGGTATACCTGTCATGGCTCATCTCGGACTAACACCGCAATCTGTCGCAGTGCTTGGAGGCTATAAGGTTCAAGGCAAAAATGCAGAAGCGGCTCGTAAGCTGATCGAAGACGCGAAAAAATGCGAGCAGGCTGGTGCGTTTGCCGTTGTATTAGAATGTGTTCCGAAGCAGCTAGCAAAGGAAGTTTCCGAATGCCTGACAATCCCGACAATAGGAATCGGTGCTGGCATTGAAACAGATGGACAAGTTCTTGTCTATCATGATGTACTTTCCTATGGTGTTGAAAGAGTACCGAAATTTGTTAAGAAATATTCAAATGTGAATGTAGTCATAGAGGAAGGTCTAACTGCTTATGTGGATGAAGTGAAACAAGGAGTATTTCCTGGAGAAGAGCATAGTTTCTCAATGAAAGAAACTGAGCTTTTAAGCTTGTACGGAGGGAAAGCATGAAAGTCATTACAACCATTAGCGACATGCAGCAAACAATGATTCGAGAAAAAATGTCAGGTAAATCAATTGGCTATGTCCCAACAATGGGTTTTTTACATGAAGGTCATCTGACATTAATCGATCATGCTCGAGAAGAAAATGATATAGTCGTACTAAGTATTTTCGTAAATCCGCTTCAATTTGGGGTAACTGAAGATTTAGGCTCATATCCTAGAGACTTTGACCGTGATAGTGCTTTAGCTGAACAACATCACGTTGACTATATTTTCCATCCGTCTGCAGAGGAAATGTACCCAGCACCCTTATCGGCAACCGTAATCGCTAAGGAGCGGACTGAGGTATTATGCGGGCAATCCCGGCCGGGCCATTTTGATGGTGTTGTAACAGTTTTAACGAAGCTTTTCAATATTGTTCAGCCGAATAGAGCTTATTTTGGCAAAAAAGACGCTCAGCAGCTAGCTGTTGTGGAGGGACTTGTGAATGATTTCCATTTCCCAATTGAGATTGTGCCGGTGGACATTGTGAGAGAACATGATGGGCTAGCTAAGAGCTCAAGAAATGTTTATTTGCTTCCAGAAGAAAGAGAGCAAGCACCATTTCTATACAAAAGTCTATTAGAGGCTAAAGCAATGATCGATGAAGGGGAAAGAGACTCTCAACAAATCATTTCGTCTATGAAAGAATTGATTTCTGAAAAGACGAGCGGAACGATCGACTATATTGAAATATACTCTTATCCTAATCTTAAAGAAATTGAGGAGCTAGAAGGCAACATTATTATTGCCTTAGCAGTAAAATTTTCAAAAGCACGGCTTATTGATAATTTGATATTAACTATTAATTAGGGGGAAACATCATGTTCCGCACCATGATGAATGGTAAAATTCATAGAGCAGTTGTGACAGAGGCTAATCTAAACTATGTCGGCAGCGTTACAATTGATACAGATATTCTTGATGCCGTTGGAATGCTTCCAAATGAAAAGGTACAAATTGTGAATAATAACAATGGGGCAAGGTTTGAGACGTATATCATTCCTGGAGAAAGAGGCAGTGGTGTCATTTGTGTGAATGGTGCTGCAGCTAGACTTGTCCAAGAGGGAGATGTTGTTATTATTATTTCCTATGCGCTAGTTGCTGAGGAAAAAATTTATATTCATCAGCCTAAAGTTGCTATAATGGGTGAAAATAATAGAATTAAGGAAATAATCAATAAGGAACCTGAAAAAACGATCATGATGTAAACATGCTTCTTATTATTAAAAGGCTGACCGGTAAAGACCGAGTCGGCCTTTTTGTCCAATACTCTTTTGAAAATAATGAAAATGGCCTAAAATATATAATGGATGGCATTAATTCTTTTTCTTTTTCCGTTTTTATGGTACCGTTTGATTGACTGAATGTTAGAGGTGTGTAGTATGTGTAATAAATATGTTGTAATCGATTTAGAAACAACAGGGAACGCCCCAAAGAAGGGCGATAAAATGATCCAATTTGCCGCTGTTGTTATAGAAAACGGAAAAATAGTTGAAGAATTTTCCTCACTTGTGAACCCAGGACAGTCAATCCCTCCATTCATTGAGGAGTTAACGGGTTTAGATGATGAGGCAGTAAAGGATGCCCCTGTTTTTTCTGAAATAGCACCAAAAGTCCTTACTTTATTAGAGGATGCTTATTTTGTTGCACATAATGTCCTATTTGATTTATCGTTCTTACAGGAGGAGCTCCTTCTAGCTGGCTACAATGGATTTTATGGACCAGTTTTGGATACAGTAGAGCTTTCTCGAGTATTTATGCCAACTGCAGATAGCTTTCAATTATCAGAATTGGCTTTTAGGGAAGGGTTAAATCATGAGCGTCCCCATCAGGCTGACAGCGATGCCTATGTAACTGCTGAGCTTCTGCTTCTCCTTTTGGACCGGCTAGAACGGCTGCCACTTTGCACGATCAAGCAAATTTATAAGCTTTCTGGCGGATTAAAAAGTGATTTAGATTTACTCATAGACTCAATTCTTACGAAAAAAGAAGCAATGGTCGAGGTTTTACAAAACGATCTTGAAATTCACCAAGGAATTGCACTGAAAATGTTTCATGAACAAGATACTGATGATGACAATGAGACACTAAATTATCCTAAACAGCAAGAAGCGAAAGAAGAGCTCTTCAAAAAGGCTTTTTCAAATTATGAAATTCGTTTAGGACAATTTAAAATGATGGATTCAGTATATCAAGCCTTTAAACATAAACGACATGCATTAATTGAGGCAGGCACAGGTGTTGGCAAATCATTAGCCTATTTAATTCCTGCTGCTATTTACGGAAAAGAAAACAGACAAACTGTCATGATTAGTACATATACAACACAGCTTCAGGAGCAGCTTCTTTCCAATGATATTCCTAAATTAAAACAGATGCTTCCATTTCCTGTTAAGGCAGTATTGCTAAAGGGAAGAAGCCATTATTTAAGTTTGGCTAAATTTGAGCAAACTTTAAAGGATTTAGATGATAATTACGACACTATTTTAACAAAAATGCAAATTCTTGTATGGCTCACAGAAACGAATACTGGGGATATAGACGAAATAAATTTGTCCAGTGGTGGAATGATATTTTGGAATAAAATCAAAAATGATGAGGCGATATTCCTTCAAAATAAATCTTGGATTTCAAGAGATTTTTATTTGCGGGCCCGAAAATCCGCTTTAAAAGCTGACCTGATCATTACGAATCATTCACTGCTGCTGAGTGATTTAGTTTCACACAATAAGATTTTGCCAGAATATAGTCACATTGTCATTGATGAGGGCCATCATTTTGTGAAAGTGTCCGGTCAGTATTTTGGCTTTTCTTTAGATTACTTAAAGACACGTTTTTTGATCAGCCGTATTGGGCATTTGGAACAGAAACAATTACTGTTTATGCTTGAACAAGTTCTAGAAAAAGCTGAGATTGAGAAGAAGCACTTAGTTCATTCTTTTGAAATGAATCAAATGATACAAGAACTTAGTTTTGAAATGGATGAGCTATTTAAGATTATAAGCATATTTGCAAAAAAGAAAACAAAATCCAGAAAAGGGTACAATCGGATTAGCAGCCGTTTTTTAGGTGATGATTCTAGTCATGAAAGCAGAGCGGTGCAAGCAAGTGCTGAAAGATTTTTATTTCTCATTAAGGATTTTACTGCAGAGCTAGAGAAAAGATTAAATGTCATGAGTATAATCAAGGAGAATCTTTCTGCCAGGGAAAAATCCTCATTGGAAGAGCTTGCTTCTGTTGTAGAAGAATTAAAAGAAATAGCTGAAGCCATTAAACATATCTTTTTACATCCATCTGAAGAATATGTTACATGGATCGACATGGATGTTCGATCTATGCAAAATGCTACTACCGTCTATTCACAGCCTGTTAAAGCAGGGCATTTATTAAAGGAAGAATTCTTCAGTAAAAAAGAATCAGCTGTTATCACTTCTGCAACCTTATCGGTGAAAAACTCATTCAACTATATGTTAAATGAACTGGGCTTGCAATTAACAGAATGCTCAGCAGAGCAAATTCAATCTCCATTTGATTATCATGAACAAGTAAAGCTCATCATTCCTGATGATCTTCCTGAAGTAAATTCTGTTTCATTGGATGAATATGTAATGTCCATTAGTGAACATATTATCTCCATAGCAGAAGCAACAAAAGGAAGGATGCTCATATTATTTACCTCTCATGAGATGCTCAAAAAAACATATGAGCTTATAAAAGAATCTGGATTTTTAAATGAATATGCCATTATTGCCCAAGGCGTATCGAGCGGAAGCAGATCGAGATTAACACGTAATTTTCAAAAGTTCGAAAAGGCAATTTTATTAGGAACGAATAGTTTCTGGGAAGGTGTAGACATCCCTGGAGAGGATTTAACGTGTTTAATCATCGTTAGACTTCCATTTTCACCGCCAGATGAACCTTTTACAGAAGCGAGATGTGAACAAATTAAGCAAAATGGCGGAAATCCATTTTCTGATTATTCTTTGCCGGAAGCGATTATTCGCTTTAAACAGGGATTTGGAAGACTGATTCGAACGAGAAGCGACAAGGGGTTTATTTTTATTTTTGATCGCAGATTGGTTACAACCCAATATGGAAAGGCTTTTTTAGATTCCATTCCGAAAATCCCTCATACAAAAAGTAATATAAATGGAATAGTCGAATTAATTAATAAATCTTTGTGAAATAAAGGAAATGGCTTGCGAATAATTAAAAAAGAGCTGCGCCTTTTAAGGCGCAGCCAATGACGTTGGTGGATTAGAAGAATTAATAGAATTTTTTATTCAAGCTGTTAGATGTAGCTGTTATACTGATATTTAAAGGTTAAAATGTTTCGTATATATAGCTTGTCCTATATTTACTTGTGTATTAATTACAAATATTGTACTACCTGAGGAGGAATTCCAGTATGGAAAGTAAAATTGAGGTTTTATCAACCGTGAAAATTCAACTAAGCCCTGACCTCTATAAAGTTGTTGATGCTTTAAACAGAACTTTAAAGGAAAATGATTTAATGTTTGGACTGGCACTTGATAAAGAGGATCAAAATAAAGCTGTTTTTTCGATTTATCGTACATAAGAAGAGTGACAAATGTGAAAAAAATAATTATTATAAGTTTATTGATATTTTCAATTATATTAGGATCTGGGGTTATTATTTATTTAAATGCAGTTGAGCCTGTTAAGGCAGCTGAAAAAGAAGCCATTGAAAGAGCCATGGAAGAAACGAGACTTTGGAAGGCTGAGGATTTTCAACTTTATCATGGACTGGAAACATATTTTGTCATTAAAGGGATAAATAAAGCTGGAACAAACATTTACGTCTGGGTACCTGAAAAAGAAGGACAGATTATTGTTAGAAAGGTGACAGATGGAGTTTCCAAACAGGAAGCAATTAATAAGCTAAAAGAAGAGAAAAATCCGAAAAAGATTATTTCCGTTCGCCTCGGTATGGAAAAGGATATCCCGTTATGGGAAATTTATTACCGGACAGAGGGGAATTTAATAAATTATTATTATGTTGATTTCAAAACAGGTGAGTGGCTAAAGAAGATAGAGAATTTATGATCCAAGTTCTTAATCTTCTTAAATGTCATTATGTGAGTGGAGGAAAAGGAAATGAACTTTCAATTAGCACAAAGAGTAAAAGCATTAACCCCATCGACAACGCTTGCCATTACAGCGAAAGCAAAAGAATTGAAGGAACAAGGCTATGATGTAATCGGGTTAGGAGCTGGTGAGCCTGACTTTAATACACCGCAGCATATTATTGATGCCGCCGTTAAATCGATGAATGAAGGACATACAAAATATACTCCATCTGCAGGTCTTCCTGCATTGAAAAAAGAGATCGTTAACAAGTTTAAAGCAGACCAGGGAATCGAATATGAAGCCTCTCAAATCATCGTGGGAAGCGGCGCAAAGCATGTCCTTTATACATTATTCCAAGCTATTTTGGATGAAGGGGACGAAGTAATTATCCCTACTCCATATTGGGTTAGCTATCCTGAACAAGTTAAATTAGCAGACGGTGTTCCTGTCTATGTTGAAGGTAAAGAGGAAAACGAGTACAAAATTACGCCTGATCAACTAGCAGAAGCATTAACGGATAAGACAAAGGCAGTTATAATCAATTCACCAAGTAACCCGACTGGTATGCTTTATACTGAAGAAGAGTTAAAGGCATTGGGCGAGGTTTGTTTGAAGCATAATATTCTGATCGTTTCAGATGAAATTTATGAAAAATTAGTTTATGGAAACAATAGACATGTTTCCATTGCTCAGCTTTCACCAGAGCTTAAAGAACAAACAATACTAGTGAACGGTGTATCAAAGTCCCATTCTATGACAGGCTGGAGAATTGGGTATGCAGCCGGCAATAAAGAATTAATTAAGGCAATGACAAATCTTGCGAGCCATAGTACTTCGAATCCAACAACAACTGCTCAATATGGGGCGATTGCTGCATATGCGGGTTCACAAGAGATGCTTTCAGAAATGCAAAAGGCTTTTGAACAGCGCTTAAATATTATTTACGATAAGCTTGTCGCTATTCCAGGCTTTACCTGCATTAAACCACAAGGTGCTTTTTACCTTTTCCCTAATGTGAAGGAGGCAGCTGAATTAACAGGCTTTGTAAATGTAGATGAATTCTCCCAAGCGCTCCTTGAGGAAGCAATGGTTGCCGTTATTCCTGGATCAGGCTTTGGTGCTCCTAATAATATTCGTTTATCCTATGCAACTTCCTTGGATTTATTAGAAAAAGCAGTTGAAAGAATCCATCAATTTGTTGAGAAGAAAATGAAATAACATTAAAGCGGCAGCTAAATATCTAGCTGCCGCTTTTGTTAGTTGCTTGTCTCTAATACAAAAGAGTATAATATATAGG
>NZ_JBALOZ010000120.1:0-1459 GCF_036965125.1 Bacillus sp. JJ1503 | reverse complement strand
ATTAAGTCTCAACCTGAGTTTAGAATAATGAAAGTGATTGTAGATAAATAAAATCGAGAGGGATTATTGATGAAACAATATTATTGTACCGACTGTTTAAGTTTATTTAGAAAAAATGGTAAATGTAAAACCTGTGGAAGCAGCAACATTAAACCAATAACAATAAATGTGGAAAAGCAAACAATAAGGGAGTGAATAAAAAAGTGAGTCGTAAGGAACGTTATCAACCTTTGCCCCAGAGAGTAGTTAATTTGGCTAAATTACTTGATAAGTTTGAAACCGAATCAAATATGAAAAGACCATATAATGTAGGTTTTAGGAACGGATTAGAAACAGCACTCGGTTTAATGGAAATGAGAGAAGTTGTATTAAAACCAATACCAAAATTTTATAAGATTATAATCCTAAAAATTGCTAAGTATTGTGGGTTTAAATAAAAGAGGAGAGAAAATGAAGGTTAATAAAACTGAAATTAATGGTTACATAATTGTATATAAACCCGATCATCCTTCTTGCTTTAAGAATGGCAGCTTTAAAGGCTATATATACGAACATATTTTAGTTGCGGAATTAATGCTTGGAAGACAATTGGAGCAAGACGAGGTTGTTCATCATTTGAATTTTAATAGACAAGATAACCGGAAAAAAAATCTACTTGTCTTATTAAAAGGGCTGCATACAAAAATACACAACTGGATAAATCGAATGGGGCTAAAAGAAAAAATTGAAACAGATGCTCCAAAAGGGCATCACATAGAACAATGTAAAAATTGCTTTGAGTATTTATTGCAGAATGAAAAGTTTTGCTCAAATGAATGCCAACGAGAGTACTACTTGCAAAAAAAGAAAGAGCGTCCAAGTAAAGAAGAACTTGAGGAAATGCTTAGATCGATGAACAAGGTTCAAATTGCAAATAAATTTAATGTGTCTAGAAGTTCAATACAGGTTTGGGCAAGAGAATATGGAATTGCATAATTTTATAAAAAAAAAAATTAAACACTAACTTACAAAAGGGAAAGGAACTGTTAAGAATACAAAATATATTAAGTCCTCTTGAATTAGCGACATTAATATATACCCAATCAAAAAATCCAATCGATATTAAAGAAAGGGGAAAAATGTGAAAATATTTTGTTTGATAACTCTCCCGCTGTTGTACTACTTCATTAGTGCTTACGTTGGGAATAATTCTAATGTTTTTGAATTAATGGTTATGGGTCAAATTGGATATATCATTGGATGTTTAATTCATCTTGAAAGTTTAATAAGTAAAAAACAAAAATTACAATAGTTGTCTCAGAGATTACAATATTATGTAGTCTTTTTTATTTTAACTTAAAACATTAAATAATAATTTATGAAGGAGAAATGAAAATGAGCAAATTAACACTTAAAAATATTGAGTTAGATAATAAAAAGTTTGACGAGAAGAAAGAGATTACTTTTCCAGATGGACACA
>NZ_JBALOZ010000119.1:1699-4643 GCF_036965125.1 Bacillus sp. JJ1503 | reverse complement strand
TGGTTAAGTCCTCGACCGATTAGTATTTGTCAGCTCCACGTGTCGCCACGCTTCCACCTCAAACCTATCAACCTGATCATCTTTCAGGGGTCTTACTAGCTTGACGCTATGGGAAATCTCATCTCGAGGGGGGCTTCATGCTTAGATGCTTTCAGCACTTATCCCGTCCGCACATAGCTACCCAGCTATGCCTTTGGCAAGACAACTGGTACACCAGCGGTGCGTCCATCCCGGTCCTCTCGTACTAAGGACAGCTCCTCTCAAATTTCCTGCGCCCACGACGGATAGGGACCGAACTGTCTCACGACGTTCTGAACCCAGCTCGCGTACCGCTTTAATGGGCGAACAGCCCAACCCTTGGGACCGACTACAGCCCCAGGATGCGATGAGCCGACATCGAGGTGCCAAACCTCCCCGTCGATGTGGACTCTTGGGGGAGATAAGCCTGTTATCCCCGGGGTAGCTTTTATCCGTTGAGCGATGGCCCTTCCATGCGGAACCACCGGATCACTAAGCCCGACTTTCGTCCCTGCTCGACTTGTAGGTCTCGCAGTCAAGCTCCCTTATGCCTTTACACTCTTCGAATGATTTCCAACCATTCTGAGGGAACCTTTGGGCGCCTCCGTTACTCTTTAGGAGGCGACCGCCCCAGTCAAACTGCCCACCTGACACTGTCTCCCGCCCCGATCAGGGGCGCGGGTTAGAATTTCAATACAGCCAGGGTAGTATCCCACCGATGCCTCCACCGAAGCTGGCGCTCCGGCTTCCAAGGCTCCTACCTATCCTGTACAAGCTGTACCGAAATTCAATATCAGGCTACAGTAAAGCTCCACGGGGTCTTTCCGTCCTGTCGCGGGTAACCTGCATCTTCACAGGTACTATAATTTCACCGAGTCTCTCGTTGAGACAGTGCCCAGATCGTTACGCCTTTCGTGCGGGTCGGAACTTACCCGACAAGGAATTTCGCTACCTTAGGACCGTTATAGTTACGGCCGCCGTTTACTGGGGCTTCAATTCAGAGCTTCGCTTGCGCTAACCCCTCCTCTTAACCTTCCAGCACCGGGCAGGCGTCAGCCCCTATACTTCGCCTTGCGGCTTCGCAGAGACCTGTGTTTTTGCTAAACAGTCGCCTGGGCCTATTCACTGCGGCTCATCCGGGCTATTCACCCAAATGAGCACCCCTTCTCCCGAAGTTACGGGGTGATTTTGCCGAGTTCCTTAACGAGAGTTCTCTCGCTCACCTTAGGATTCTCTCCTCGCCTACCTGTGTCGGTTTGCGGTACGGGCACCTTTTCCCTCGCTAGAGGCTTTTCTTGGCAGTGTGGATTCAGGAACTTCGGTACTATATTTCCCTCGCCGTCACAGCTCAGCCTTCACGCAAGCGGGATTTGCCTCGCTTGCAGCCTAACTGCTTGGACGCGCTATTCCAGCAGCGCGCTTACCCTATCCTCCTGCGTCCCCCCATTGCTCAAACGGTAAAGAGGTGGTACAGGAATATCAACCTGTTGTCCATCGCCTACGCTTTTCAGCCTCGGCTTAGGCCCCGACTAACCCTGAGCGGACGAGCCTTCCTCAGGAAACCTTAGGCATTCGGTGGATGGGATTCTCACCCATCTTTCGCTACTCATACCGGCATTCTCACTTCTAAGCGCTCCACCAGTCCTTACGGTCTAGCTTCAACGCCCTTAGAACGCTCTCCTACCACTGACATCGCAGATGTCAATCCACAGCTTCGGTGATACGTTTAGCCCCGGTACATTTTCGGCGCAGAGTCACTCGACCAGTGAGCTATTACGCACTCTTTAAATGGTGGCTGCTTCTAAGCCAACATCCTGGTTGTCTAAGCAACTCCACATCCTTTTCCACTTAACGTATACTTTGGGACCTTAACTGGTGGTCTGGGCTGTTTCCCTCTTGACTACGGATCTTATCACTCGCAGTCTGACTCCCATGGATAAATCTTTGGCATTCGGAGTTTGTCTGAATTCGGTAACCCGATGAGGGCCCCTAGTCCAAACAGTGCTCTACCTCCAAGATTCTAACAACATGAGGCTAGCCCTAAAGCTATTTCGGAGAGAACCAGCTATCTCCAAGTTCGATTGGAATTTCTCCGCTACCCACACCTCATCCCCGCACTTTTCAACGTGCGTGGGTTCGGTCCTCCATCCAGTGTTACCTGGACTTCAACCTGGACATGGGTAGGTCACCTGGTTTCGGGTCTACGACCACATACTCATTCGCCCTATTCAGACTCGCTTTCGCTGCGGCTCCGTCTATTCAACTTAACCTCGCATGTAATCGTAACTCGCCGGTTCATTCTACAAAAGGCACGCCATCACCCGTTAAAGGGCTCTGACTACTTGTAGGCACACGGTTTCAGGAACTATTTCACTCCCCTTCCGGGGTGCTTTTCACCTTTCCCTCACGGTACTGGTTCACTATCGGTCACTAGGGAGTATTTAGCCTTGGGAGATGGTCCTCCCTGCTTCCGACGGGATTTCACGTGTCCCGCCGTACTCAGGATCCACTCTGGAGGGAACGAAGTTTCAACTACAGGGCTTTTACCTTCTATGGCCGGCCTTTCCAGACCTGTTCATTTACCTCGTTCCTTTGTAACTCCGTGTAGAGTGTCCTACAACCCCAAGAGGCAAGCCTCTTGGTTTGGGCTAATCCCGTTTCGCTCGCCGCTACTCAGGGAATCGCGTTTGCTTTCTCTTCCTCCGGGTACTTAGATGTTTCAGTTCCCCGGGTCTGCCTTCAATACCCTATGTATTCAGGTAAAGATACTGTTCCATTACGAACAGTGGGTTCCCCCATTCGGAAATCTCCGGATCAAAGCTTACTTACAGCTCCCCGAAGCATATCGGTGTTAGTCCCGTCCTTCATCGGCTCCTAGTGCCAAGGCATTCACCGTGCGCCCTTATTAACTTAACCATAAAAATGG
>NZ_JBALOZ010000119.1:0-1605 GCF_036965125.1 Bacillus sp. JJ1503 | reverse complement strand
AGTACTTCAATTCTTCCTTAGAAAGGAGGTGATCCAGCCGCACCTTCCGATACGGCTACCTTGTTACGACTTCACCCCAATCATCTGTCCCACCTTAGGCGGCTGGCTCCTTACGGTTACCCCACCGACTTCGGGTGTTACAAACTCTCGTGGTGTGACGGGCGGTGTGTACAAGGCCCGGGAACGTATTCACCGCGGCATGCTGATCCGCGATTACTAGCGATTCCGGCTTCATGCAGGCGAGTTGCAGCCTGCAATCCGAACTGAGAATGGTTTTATGGGATTGGCTAAACCTCGCGGTCTTGCAGCCCTTTGTACCATCCATTGTAGCACGTGTGTAGCCCAGGTCATAAGGGGCATGATGATTTGACGTCATCCCCACCTTCCTCCGGTTTGTCACCGGCAGTCACCTTAGAGTGCCCAACTGAATGCTGGCAACTAAGATCAAGGGTTGCGCTCGTTGCGGGACTTAACCCAACATCTCACGACACGAGCTGACGACAACCATGCACCACCTGTCACTCTGTCCCCCGAAGGGGAAAGTCCTATCTCTAGGATTGTCAGAGGATGTCAAGACCTGGTAAGGTTCTTCGCGTTGCTTCGAATTAAACCACATGCTCCACCGCTTGTGCGGGCCCCCGTCAATTCCTTTGAGTTTCAGCCTTGCGGCCGTACTCCCCAGGCGGAGTGCTTAATGCGTTTGCTGCAGCACTAAAGGGCGGAAACCCTCTAACACTTAGCACTCATCGTTTACGGCGTGGACTACCAGGGTATCTAATCCTGTTCGCTCCCCACGCTTTCGCGCCTCAGCGTCAGTTACAGACCAGAGAGTCGCCTTCGCCACTGGTGTTCCTCCACATCTCTACGCATTTCACCGCTACACGTGGAATTCCACTCTCCTCTTCTGCACTCAAGTCCCCCAGTTTCCAATGACCCTCCACGGTTGAGCCGTGGGCTTTCACATCAGACTTAAAGGACCGCCTGCGCGCGCTTTACGCCCAATAATTCCGGACAACGCTTGCCACCTACGTATTACCGCGGCTGCTGGCACGTAGTTAGCCGTGGCTTTCTGGTTAGGTACCGTCAAGGTACCGCCCTATTCGAACGGTACTTGTTCTTCCCTAACAACAGAGTTTTACGATCCGAAAACCTTCATCACTCACGCGGCGTTGCTCCGTCAGACTTTCGTCCATTGCGGAAGATTCCCTACTGCTGCCTCCCGTAGGAGTCTGGGCCGTGTCTCAGTCCCAGTGTGGCCGATCACCCTCTCAGGTCGGCTACGCATCGTTGCCTTGGTGAGCCGTTACCTCACCAACTAGCTAATGCGCCGCGGGCCCATCTGTAAGTGATAGCCGAAGCCATCTTTCAGCTTTCCTACATGAGTAGAAAAGAATTATCCGGTATTAGCTCCGGTTTCCCGAAGTTATCCCAGTCTTACAGGCAGGTTGCCCACGTGTTACTCACCCGTCCGCCGCTAACTTTTGGGAGCAAGCTCCCGCAAGTTCGCTCGACTTGCATGTATTAGGCACGCCGCCAGCGTTCGTCCTGAGCCAGGATCAAACTCTCCAATAAATTGTGAGTTGATTAGCTCATAAATGTCTTTTT
>NZ_JBALOZ010000118.1:0-12798 GCF_036965125.1 Bacillus sp. JJ1503 | reverse complement strand
GGATTACATGAGATATAGTTTTATCATTATTAAAGATTATTATTTTAGGAGGAAATAAAATGACAACAGGGCTTGTTATCATAAATATTGCTATTATGTTATTAATTATTATTGGCCTGTTCTATATGCAGAAAAAACATATATCATTTTCTAAACGTGTCTTTACCGCATTAGGATTAGGGATTGTGTTTGGATTTGCTTTACAGTTTATTTATGGACCGACTTCAGAGGTTGTTGCTGAATCATCATCGTGGATCAACATTGTTGGCGGAGGCTATGTAAAGTTTCTGCAAATGATTGTTATGCCACTTGTATTCATTTCGATATTAACTGCTTTTACGAAGCTGAAATTGAGCAATAATATAGGAAAGATTAGTACTCTTATTATTGGCTTGCTAGTTGCAACAACAGCTGTAGCAGCCGCTGTAGGTATTGCTACAACTTTAGGCTTTAATTTGGAGTCTGTTCAAATTACTCAAGGTGATGCTGAAATAGCCCGCGGTGAAGTGATGGAGCAAAGAAATCTTGAATTAGAAGGAAAAAATCTCCCACAGCAAATTTTGGAATTACTGCCAGCTAACCCATTCTTGGATTTAACTGGTGCACGTCCAACTTCAACGATTTCTGTTGTTATCTTTGCAGCATTTCTTGGGTTTGCCTATTTAGGGGTTAGAAGAAAGGCATCTGAACAAGCTGAATTATTCTCGAAAATTGTAGATGCATTTTACGCTATAATCATGCGTGTTGTGACGATTATTTTACGCTTAACTCCATATGGTGTCCTTGCTATTATGACAAAGACCGTAGCATTGAGTGATTTTGATGCCATACTAAAGCTCGGTAAGTTTGTGCTCGCGTCCTACGTTGCATTGCTCGTTATGTTCCTAATTCATTTATTATTGCTGACATTTGCTGGACTTAATCCGGTAACGTATGTGAAAAAGGCATTCCCTGTACTAACCTTTGCCTTTACATCTCGTTCAAGTGCTGGCGCCCTGCCATTAAATATTCAAACACAGAAGTCTCTTGGAGTCCCTGATGGGATTGCCAACTTCTCTGGATCGTTTGGTCTTTCGATTGGGCAAAATGGATGTGCTGGAATTTATCCAGCTATGCTTGCAATTATGATTGCGCCAACAGTTGGAATTAATCCATTATCACCATCATTCATTGCAACGGTTATTGCCGTTGTAGCGATTAGCTCTTTCGGTGTTGCTGGAGTTGGCGGCGGTGCAACCTTTGCAGCTATCTTAGTTTTATCCGCTTTGAATTTACCAGTTGCCTTAGCCGGTCTCTTAATCTCAGTCGAGCCGCTAATCGACATGGGGCGTACTGCACTTAATGTTAGTGGTTCTATGACATCAGGGATTCTAACGAGTCGAATGACTGGTGAAATCGATTCAACTGTTTATAATAATATGGAAGAGAAAATTGAAGCAGAAGCATAAAAAAAATCGGCAGGTGCCTACGAAGGCATTTGCCGATTTTTTTCATTTTGCAGATTTTCACTATCAAATAAAAACCCTTTTGATAAAATAAGCCCAGCAATATAAAGAAGTAAGGCAAAGTATGCTGGAAGAAGGTGAATAAAGGTCGTATAACCAATAAAAAAATGAGTTAAGATACCGGCTGAAAAGGCTGGCAGGCCCCCAAATAGAAAGGAGTACCATACCCATTTAGCCCCTTCATGAAAGCCCCAAAGCGCCATCATGAGTACAAGCAGCCCGACACTAAATAAGGCACTCCCAAACCCGGCCCGATCATGGGCAATAACTGGAATTAGCCGGTTATTAATTTCATTAAGAATCTCAGGCGGGATACAAATAAACCCAGTATCTGTCGGTACAAAAATACTTGTAGTCCCGATAGTCGAGATGACGACTCCCCCAATGACAAATGAAAATCCCAAAATGACGAAGCAAAGCTGGCCCCATAGTGATTTTTTCCAATTCGAGGTATTTCTGCGGTTTTTTGAAACGGGAGAATGAATGGCTCCTTTTGTTTGACGAACACCCCATATGAAAAATGGAAGCAGGATAAGCCAAAATAAACCATGCAGCCAATCAAAGTATCCATACCCGATAAATAGAAGTATTCCTAAAAATCCTGAAATGGCAGCAATATTAATGGCTTTCCTTGCCCAATGCAACCCAAATTGCACTCCGTTTTTTGCTAGCTGCATATAAAGAATCGACCCAGAAATCATCGTTCCAGCAAGGGTCATCCTATCATGAGCCATAAATTTAAGGATGTTCGGATTTAAGGCCAATAATTCCTCTCTTGTCATTTGGATAAATGCTTCATCATACGGAAGAATGACTCGTGTCATACTAAAAATAAGTGCAAGAAGTCCTCCGCAGAAAATAATCATCCCAAACAGCCAATACCATTTCCAGCCTTGTATAACATCCATTCCGTCATCTATTCCTTTAGAATCAGCAAGAGCTTCATTAATTCTTTTTGGAAGACCAGGGCCAGAAGAGACATAGCCCTCTGTCAGCATGATAAGGTCTGCTCCTAAATCATGAAGCAGAACGGCGTCTTCAGGCTCATATACTCCTCCTGAAATAATAATAGGAATCCCCGCCATTTGCTTATCTTGAAGAAGCTTTAAGGCACTGGCTATCTCCATTGTTTGACTGCCCCGAGGCTGATCTTCATTCGCTTCCTCAATTAATAATCCATTTATGAAATTTGAGCTGATTAGTGATTGAATGTGAGGTAGGAATTTTCCTATTTTATTATGAGCAATGGCCAGAATAATGGGTTTCTTGCTTTCTTTTGTAAGAAGCCTTATATGCTGACTGGCATCGATTAATGAAAGAAAATCAATGACAAATGCATCTGCAAAGGGTGTCAACGGCTTTGAAAGCTTTATTAATTCATCCATACTTTCACTGGAGCATATATTTAATCGAATAAATAGTGGGATAGTAGCCTTCTGTTTCTTTAACCTTTGCAAGGTTTGATCGATCCCTACTGATTCGAGGGGCTTTGGAAACAGGATGGTCCCTGTTTGATTATCAAATCTTGCTGTCTCTTTGGAGTCATTAGGATCCAAACTGACAGGACCTACTTCAATGAAACCGAAGCCGAGATAAGAAAATGCCTTTGTTCCGGACAATAGCGGGTCAATTTTCCCGCTTAAGCCGAGTGGGCTTGAAAATGTGCAATTAAATAACCTTTTGCCTATTGTGGGAGAAGGTTTCATATGGCCTAGAAATTCAATTCCTTGTTTTCCGCCTGGTACACTCGCAATCATACACATTCCCCGGTGAATGAATTCTCTTCCAGCCGAACCGGATAGCCGGGAAAGCCATGGCTTAAACAAAGGGTGATAGGACCAATCAGGCATAAAGCTGTCCCCCCTATATAAGAACTATATCTCTATTCTACAGGAAGAAATTTCAAATAAAAGAGGAAATGGAAAGGTTTTTAGGGAATTTTTATAAGAAGGAAAATATAATGGTAAGATGTGACAGTTCGCCAATTCTAACGTCTAATTTAGATGGGAAAATGAAAATTATTCATATAGGGTGAAAAAAAGATGACGACAAATGGAAAAATATTAATTATTGAAGATGAGCAGTCTATACGTAAATTAATCGCTTTTAATTTACAAAGATCTAATTTTGAAGTAATGGAAGCTGGTGAAGGGAAGCTTGCCTTAAAGCTAGTTGAAGAGTATAACCCATCTTTAGTTATTCTTGATCTCATGCTTCCTGACATGGATGGCTTTGAGATTTGCACTACGATAAGGGAAAAGAATCCTCAGCTCCCAATCATTATCCTCTCGGCACGTGGGCAGGATATGGATAAAATAATGGGTCTTGAGCTTGGGGCAGATGATTATATTGTGAAGCCTTTTAATCCGCTGGAGCTTGTAGCTAGAATTAGGACTGTATTAAGAAGAACAGAAATCATACAACAGCCGGCAAAAACTTCAAAATTAGAGGCAGGACCATACGTAATTGATATTAAAACACAAAGAGTCTATAAATCAGGACAGCTTTTAAAGTTAACTCCCCGTGAATTTCAACTAATGAAATATTTCTTTGAAAAGTTGAATGAAACTATTTCAAGAGATGAATTCCTTGATGAGATATGGGGATTAAATTATTTTGGAGACCCCAAAACAGTTGATGTGCATATTAGAAGATTAAGAGAAAAAATTGAAGATGACCCTTCAAATCCATTATATTTAAAAACGATCTGGGGATTTGGGTATTGCTTTGAGGAAGGCGAAAAGCTGGGATGAAGAAAGGGATTAAGAAGCGTCTAGTATGGAGTTATCTTTTATTAATCATCTTTACAGTAGTTCTATATGAGACTATTATTCTATCTGCCCTTTACACTTATTACATGGGGGGAGTCAAACAGGCTCTTAGAGATCAGGGATCCATGTTTTCAACTTTTTATGAGCCATATATTGAGTCGGGAAAATTATCCCATCAAGCGGAACAGCTTCTTAGTCAATATCATTTTAACATCGGTGCACAGGTGCAAATTATTGATTCTGATGGGACTGTGCTTGCCAATACTCATGACCAGGGGAAATTAAATCTTGCGGCTCTTGAGGATGTTAAATCTGGTTTAAATGGTACGACAGGATATTGGATGGGTGATAACGGTGATGAAAAGCTGTTAGCAGTAACACAGCCAATTTTAGTGGAAAATGAGCCAATTGGAGCGGTCAGGTTTATTTCATCTATAGATAACCTATATTCTGTTTTTATTCAAAATTCAGTAATGTTAGCTGTAATCGGAATCATTGTTATTTTGCTTGTAGCATGTATTAGCTATTTCCTGGCAGTCTCTATTACAAAACCAATTAGCACCATTACATTGGCGGCAGAGCAAATGGCTGCTGGTTTTTTTGCGACAAGAATACCGAAGAAAAAAGATGATGAAATCGGCAAGCTGGCTGACACATTAAACTTTATGGCTAGAGAGGTTGAAAAGCATGAAAAGCTGAAGAATGAATTTATTGCATCTGTTTCACATGAATTAAGAACGCCGTTAACCTCTGTAAAAGGATGGGCAGTTACCTTACATTCGTTGTCTGATGATCCGATGTTTAAAGAAGGTCTGGAAATAATTTCAAATGAAAGTGACCGGTTAAATTTGATGCTAGGGGATTTGCTTGATTTATCGAGTTTATCAACTGGCAAAGTAGAATATCTTTTTGCTAGTGCCGATTTATCAAAATTAATAAGGGAAGTGGCTGGACAGCTGCATCCGCGTGCAGAGAGGCAGATGGTAAATTTAAAGGTATTAACAATGCCTGAAGGCTTAATGGTTAAACTTGATCGAAACCGGATAAAGCAAGTATTGATTAACATCTTGGATAATGCGCTTAAATTTACACCCCAAAATGGCAGCATTACCATTCATGTTGAACGGAAAGAAGGAATGACAATCATTGAAATAGCTGACACAGGAAAAGGAATACCACCTGATGACCTGCCTGCCATAACGAAGAAATTTTATAAAGGCAAATTTCGTGGGTCTGGTACAGGACTGGGACTTGCTATTTGCCACGAAATTATTCATGCCCATGGAGGAAGTCTTGAGATTAATAGTGAGGTCGGCAAAGGAACAACCGCCATCATATCCTTCCCTAATGTCGATTAGCATTCTAATCTTCTTAATGTATATGCAATGATTAGTTAACCTATTTGAAACGAATTCCATTACTTATTGTAGTATTCTTTTTGTAGGGAGGAAATATAGGGGGGAATTATGAGGAAATATTACTTGCGGTTTTGTGCTTTGCTTTTAGCCAGTACATTTTTTCTTGGGGGATGCAACTTCCTTCCAGAGCCAGTGACATTAATACAAGCACCTCAATATGTGGAGGCGGCTAGTGAAATAGAAAAAACACTGTTATTAAAATCTAAAGAATTCTTACCTGCCGGAACGATGTTTACAACGGCTGGTCAGCCAGTAGGCAATGAATCTACTATACAAGCGGATTTAGATGGAGACGGAGATAATGAGGTCGTTTTTCTTTACCAGTCTATTGGAAAACAAGAACAATCAGGGGCATTAATTTTACGGAAAGAAAAAGGTGAATGGATAAAGGAAACGGAGGTTAAAGGGACTGGATATGAAGTCAGCTGGGCTAGCAGTGCAGACATTACAGGTGACGGAAGACCAGAACTATTATTAGGCTGGAAAATAGGTGTATCGGCCGGGAATATACTGGATATTTTCACATGGGATCAAAGCCAACAAGGTAGATTAGTAAAATTAGCACAATTAAACTACCACGAATTGGAAGTTCTAATTCCAGAGGATAAAAAGGACTCACAGGCAAGATTAGCTATATGGAATAGAGAAATGGCAGATGTATATAGAACAGATATTGTTAAATGGGATAACACTTCATTTCAATCAGATTTAAGCTACTATCCTGCCTATTTCGCGAAGGTAGCTGATTATTATGATGCAAGGGCTATGAATGTCCCTAATGCTCCTTATTATTGGTATTATCTTGCGGACGCAAGGTTAAAAGAAGGGCACCCTGAGCTTGCGTTTCAAGCAATTGAAAAGGGAATGAATTTGAAAATGACTTTTCCTTCAAGAGATGAATTTGAAAATCTGAAAATGGAGATTGAAGAAAAGCAAGCACACCGAAACAGTGATACGGTTCCCTTTTATTTACGGGAGGCAGATATCACGATGAATATCCCGAAAGCTTTGGCTTCAAATCTTTTCATAAAAGGTGAAGAAGGAAATAATAGTGAATATATGATTAATGTGAATAAAGTCCTAGACAATGGGCAAACGGAAATATTATTTACCGTGGAAGCACATCAAAAAGATTGGATTAGCAGCTTGGAGGACTATGGTCTATCTCCGCTCTTTGAAACAAAAACTCTTACTTATGGAGTTCGTAAGAATAAAGAATTTTTTAATGATCCAGAGGTAGGTCAAATAATTAGCAGTATTAGACCGGGGGCGGACTACAAGAAACTAAAAAGTCAGGAAGAACAAATGTTGCTGGAAATGGTTCAAACGGCAGTAAAGAATTACTGGTATGTGACAAGCGGAGGAAAAATGGAAGAGGGTCTGATTGAAAGCTTTCTATTGAATGAGATGGATTACCGTTACATGGGCAGTGACCTTGATACAAAGGAGAAAATGAATGAATATTTATCAAGCACATACTCGGCGGAAGCTATTCATCAATATATGGAAAGAGCAGGCATAGTCCTGCATAATGGAAAGCTTGCTCAGCCAAATGCAGACGGTGGATCACGTGCAGATTACGAAAGAGCAACCATTTTTCTCACAAAGGATGCAGGCTCTGAAAAAGAATACAATCTAAAAGTTCCGCTCGGTGATAGTTTAGTTACTGAAACTGTTCATATCGTTTTTCGCCAAACCGATAAGGGCTGGAGAATCGATTCCATCCCCGGCAGCTTTTAAAATGTGGCAGGCTATTATAGCCTGCTAATTTTTTGAAAAGTGAATGGTTTTAAGAAGATAGGAAGTTAGTCTATCCTCTTAAAACCAGCAAAAATCGAAATCCCATTTTTACATTCCATTAAAAAATAGCATTTAAAAGAAGGTAAACAAGACCTGCGATCGTTGCAGAAATAGGTAAAGTAATCACCCAAGTGATAAGCATTCTTTGTGCTGTTCCCCATTTAACCCCTTTTAGGCGATGAGCAGAACCGACTCCTAAAATAGAAGACGAGATAACATGTGTTGTACTGACTGGCAAATGAATAAATGTAGCCCCGAAAATAATCATGGCACCTGTTATATCGGCTGCTACGCCATTCACAGGACGTATTTTCATGATTTTCCCGCCGACTGTTTTAATAATTTTCCAGCCGCCGACAGATGTCCCAAGTCCCATTGCAAGGGCACAGGAGAACTGAACCCAGAATGGAATGTCTGTAGTCGTGACATAGTTATTGGCGATAAGTGCCATTGTAATAATTCCCATCGCTTTCTGTGCATCATTCGTCCCGTGTGTATAGGATTGCAATGCAGCAGTAAAAATTTGAAACAAGCGAAAATTCCGATTGGTCTTTGTTAAATTGTTATTTCTAAATACGACTTTAAAAATGCTGTAAACAATAAATCCGACTACAAAAGCGATAATTGGCGAGAAAATAAGCGCCTGTAAAATTTTTAGAAAACCTTGGTAATTTAAAGCAGCAAATCCTGAAGCAGCAATGGCCGCACCGGCAATAGAGCCAATTAGCGCATGAGAGGAGCTGCTTGGAATGCCATAATACCATGTTAATAAATTCCAGAAAATTCCTGCGATCAGTGCAGCCAGAATAACTAATGATCCATTTTGCAATGTAAACGGGTCAACGATATCCTTTGTAATCGTTTTGGCAACACCTGTAAATGTCATCGCTCCAACAAAATTCATTACTGATGCTAAAATGATCGCATGTCTCGGTTTAAGAGCTTTCGTTGACACAGATGTAGCAATCGCATTAGCAGTATCATGAAAACCGTTTATGAAGTCAAAAGCTAAGGCTCCGATGACAATTAAGATTGTTAAAATAAATAATCCATCCATTTGTTACGGCTCCTTATGCATTTTTCATGATGATGGTTTCAAGTGTGTTAGCAACCGCTTGGCAGCTATCGGCTATATCTTCCATATTTTCGTAAATCTCTTTATACTGAATGATTCTGATTGGATCCTTCTCTACGGAGAAAAGATGTTTGATCGACTGGCGAAGAACGCCATCACATTTTGATTCATGATCTTTAATTATGATTAGATGTTCTCTAATTTGCAGTAATTTTTTCGTTGAAAGAAGTTCTATTGATTTTTCAATTTCAAAAGCAGAGTTTTTAATTGCATCTACGAACTTAAGCATGTAATCATCAGCCTGTGTGATGGAGTACATTTCGAATAGTGCTGCACAATGTTCAATTCCATCGATTACATCATCCAAACTCATTGCAAGGTGCAGGATATCTTCACGCTCAATTGGCGTAATAAAGGCATTATTTAATTCCCTGATCACTTCATGAACATACGTATCCCCTTTTGACTCATAATCCTTCATCGTTTCTGAAAAAACTTTCAAATCACTTACATTGTTCAGTTTATAGTCTGCGAAGTAAATTGCACCCTCTTTTACGTTCAATGCAATATTGCTTAACAACGTATTGAATTTGTCCTTCTTTTTGAAAACCATGTTTATAACCCCCATAGAAAAAATTTCATCCAAACGAAAACAATTTTATACGAAAATGAGTGAATTAGATAGTTTTAAGTCGAAAAAAGTTGATAAATTCTTTTGATAGAAAAAAAATTCAATATTTCTTATAGGTTCCTTAGTATGTGAAATTTCGATTACATTATCATCATTTTACAAAAAGCAAAAGTTTTGGACAAATGCTGAGCGGGTAATTTGTTATTAATATCCCGGCATATGCCGTTTATATAGGTTGAGCGATTGCCTTAGAGCAATCGCTTTTGGTTTTTTAGTAAAAAAAAGTGTAATTGTGATGATTTCTGGGTAACTTACATATAAGCTTTTCAAGCTTGTACCAATTTTTTCGTTCACTTATAAAAAGTGGAAATTAGTTTTTTGAATGAAAGAAAAAAAACTGAGAAAAACTACAATCAAAACAGCAAGGAGTGATATTATGTTTAGCTTTTTATGGGCATTAATTATAGGAGGAATTATTGGGTGGGTTGCTGGAATGATTGCCGGCAAAGATATTCCAGGCGGTGTTTTTGGTAATATAATTGCAGGATTTGTAGGAGCATGGCTAGGGTCTGCAATCTTTGGTGATTGGGGTCCAGATATCGCTGGCTTCCCGATTATTCCAGCCTTAATCGGTTCAGTGCTGCTCGTATTCCTTCTAAGCCTTATTATGCGAGCCTTTAGAAGAACGACTGACTAATAAAATTGAGGAAGTAATTAGGCGCTGAATCAAGACAAAGAAAAGTAGAAGGGTCGTCTCAAATGCCAAATAATTGGCATAAGAGGCGGCCCTTTTCATTTAGGTAAGGTCACTGGGCAAAACTTGCAGCAGCTCTGCCAGCATGACTGATTTGTTGTCCTCTTCCTCAGGTAAAGGAGCATTGCAGCTGATTTTTTCCATTGTAAAGGGGTGAGGAAATTCGAGTTTAGCAGCATGTAATGCTTGTCGGTCAAAGATGGGCTTCCCACCGTATAAAACGTCACCAGCTAAAGGATGGCCGATATAGCTTAAATGTACACGGATTTGATGTGTACGCCCAGTTTCCAGCTGACATTTAATCAGTGACAGGTTTTGTTTCGGATACGTTTTAATTAACTCAAAATGTGTAATTGCCTGTTGTCCGCTTGAGGATACACGCCTTCTTGTTGCATGGTGGCGATCACGCCCAATGGGCTCCTTAATAATTCCTTTTTTAGTCTTTAACAAGCCATGAACGAGGGCCACATACGTGCGTTTTATGATCCTTTCTTCCAGCATCCTATCCAGAATGCTTCCGGCAAGAGGATGTTTGGTAAAGAGCACGGCTCCAGTCGTATCGCGGTCCAGCCGGTGAACATGCTTTACCTTCCGATAATCCCCTTGAGATTGTAAATAATAGGCAACTGCATTAGAAAGTGTATTTGTCTGCCCATCCTCGTTAGGGTGAGTATCCATATGGGCTGGCTTATTAAGAACAAGTATATGATCATCCTCATAAAGGATTTCCACATCTTTATAAAAGGGAGTCACGCCAAAATCCTCATCAACAAAAATTCGTAATTGCAATTTATCCATATATTTTAATGGAGAATTCCAGTTAATCCATTCACCGTTAACCTTTACCTGGTTTTCCATACGCATAAAATGTATTTGTTTTTTCGGTGCTCTCCAAATATTTCTTAGAATATAATCTATAGTAAATCCATCCCAATCAGGGGGTAATGTTAATTCATACCATTCTCCAAATCTCTTGGCTTTAATCATAGACCTCTCCTTTATTTATGCAAAAATGGAAGAGCTTTGGGTTTAATTACCACCCTAAAAAACGAATTGAATATGCTATTCTAATGATATATATTACGAACAGGTTACAATGTTTAAAGGTGGTCATTTATGTGAAAGTTGTATATGCTTCAACTCATGAACAAGAGCTGAAAATTAAGGAACTTATACAAACTCTATATTCAAAAGTTTTACCTCTTTACTTTCCTGATGAAGAAATAAAGGAATTCGAGCGCATGCAAGTATTACATACAACAACAAGACATTTCGAATACTTTGGAACATTAAAAGAAGCATATCAGGTTATAGCGAGTCTGCAAACCATTATATCTATACTAGAACTTCCACAATTAGATGAGAAATATGAGGGCTTATTTGTAAAAAATGTATACACCCTACAGGAGTTTGGTTTAACCTTCCCATTTTCCTTCAGTCAATTTTGCAGCAGCAAAATGATAAAGGATGATGTACTTAGTATTTATACAAAAGCTGCAAATGAAATATTAATATAACATGAAAACGCCTGCAATGTGAAAATTGCAGGCGTTTTTTTCGTAGGTTAATTACAAACTATTTTCATTAAACCATTGTTTAAACACATCTTCGTCTTGGTATCCTGTTATCCGATTAACTTCTTTTCCATCTTTATATTGGACGATGGTAGGTGTCTGCGTAATCAGATATTTATCCCAGCCATTTTCAAATTCGAGCAAATTATATTGTACAAGATCTAATTTCATATCCTTTGCTAAAGGAGCAACAACCGGTGTGGTTCTTTGACAATGGGAACATGTTGGGCTAAAAAAGTACACAGTCACATCTTCTTTATTATCAAGTTTCTTTTCTAATTCCTCAGGAAGGATTATATTTTGATAATTAGGGTCATCAAGCTGAGCTATTGTTTCAGGATGAAGTTTATTCTTTTCATATGGATTATCACCGGAAACCTTCTCTTCATTTTGCATTTTTGTTAAAAAACCGACAGCTACAAAAAGAACAATGATGACTGCAAGAAATATAACAATTTTTTTCATCTTATTTTACCTCTTTCGTTTTTTTCCATAAAAGATAACTGCAAATAAAAATAATGATAAAAGCAGTCAAAGCTAGAAATGGAATTGTAATAAATCCAAGCCAATTAATATATTGGCCAGTACAAGGGACTCTCCCGCATGAAGCGGCATGATCAGCAAGAAATGACACTTTTTGTATGGAATAATGATATAGTGAAATACAAGCACCAACACCAGACAGGACCATGGAATAAATGCTGATTCGATAATCCTTTCGAATAACCGCCATTCCTAATATAATAACAAATGGATACATAACTATTCTTTGGTACCAGCACAATGTACAAGGCTCATATTGACGAATCTCTGAAAAATATAGGCTTCCAAACATCGCAATAACGGAGGCTGCCCAGGAAATAAACAGTAACGATTCACGATTATCTTTCGTTTTATTCATAGTGTACTCCTCATTAATTGATCAAACTTTAGAAAAAGTATAGTGCTTCTCAGCATTCGTTGTAAATTACTATTAAGAGAATATCACGGTTTGTTTTTTGTTTCGTCATAATTTTGTCATCAATAAAGTTTGTCCATTGTTTTATCTTAAAGAAAACGGAAAAAATATTCAAATATGTTGGCTGATTTATATGGTTATGTCAAAAAAACAAGAAAAATTTTAAAAGGGAAAAAGGTCTTTTTATCGAAGTGATTTTGTAGATTGGATAGTGTTTTATTATCTAGCTACAGTGCCTAGGGGCTCGCCGACTAAGAACGCCACGACCTAATGTCTTCGTCGGACTAGTAAGTCCTGTACGTCGGAGGTCAT
>NZ_JBALOZ010000117.1:32668-38810 GCF_036965125.1 Bacillus sp. JJ1503 | reverse complement strand
TGTTAATCCTTACTGGTTAAAAGTCAGCAGGGCCAATCCGAATGTCAAGTCAATTAGTATACTTGCTTTTCCGCAAAATCATTATATGTTTTTTTCTCCTATTCCACGATAAAATTAGCTTGCTTCAATGCATTGACTGCTTCATCCAGTTTTTGTTCAGAGGCAGCTTGGATGGTGTGGAGGTGAATGCCTTCTGTTAGCTCTGATAGGTAGGCTGCCTTTGTTGCTTTGATTTTTTCAATAAATTGCTTGACTTCTTTTCGATTTGAAACCATAACCGAAGCAATTAAATCCCCGTAAACGGGATGTTCAATTCGCACGTCCTTGACGGTAACTCCATGGTCCACAAGTAAATTCAGCTCTTCTTCTGTTCTTTCGGGAGTGTGGGAACTTGCAACGGTTCGTTCAAAAGATGTGGAGATGGAAGCTTGGGTTAAGTAAATATATCCTTGGCTTGTAGCAAGGATAGGCTCTCCTCTTGCTTTAAGCAAGGTAATATCACCAACAATGACTTGCCTGCTTACGTTCGTTCTCGTTGCAAGCTCATTCCCTGTTATCGGTTCACCATTTTTCTTCAATAACTCGAGCAGCAGTTCTCTTCTTTCCTCACCGAGTACCTTTTTCTGATCCTTCATTTTTCGAAAACTCCCTTTATATGACGATAATGATACATTTTAACATATTTGTTCAGTAAAATTAAATTTGCTTAATCCGGAAACCATTCTTGAGTTATTCTTACAAGAGCTTTCCCTAATGCTTCTGTGTCTGCTTCTGTTGTATCCCAGCCAAAGGAAATTCTAATAAACTCTTTCGCATCCTTCCCTGTTATTCCCATAGCATTCATCGTTTTAGATATCGTTTGTAAGCCTACCTGGCAAGCACTGCCTGTTGAAACAGCAAAGCCCATGCGATTACACTCAAGCAACACAAATTGCCCTTCAATGCCCCTTATTCGCATCCCAATCGTTGATGGGAGCTGTTGATTGTGATCAGAGCCGTAAATAATATACTGACCATTTATAGGTTCAAGGGCATGTAAAAAAATCTCCCGTAGATGATGATAATGATTTGTGTGATTGTCCAGATTCTTATAAGCCTTTTGGGCAGCAATAGTCATAGCAGCAATACCCGGGACATTGACAGTACCTGGCCTGAAGCCTCTTTCATGAGATGTTTTTGGATAATAAGGCATCCAATGTAAATGGGGATTGATATAAACAACTCCTGTTCCCTTAGGTCCAAAAAATTTATGTCCAGAAATAGAGAGACTATCGACCAATAATGCAATTTTTCTAAAATCCGTTTTACTAAATGTGTGTACACAATCACTATGAAACAGAATTTGATTCTTTTTGCAGAGCATACTAATTTCTTCAAGAGGCTGCAAGGTGCCAATTTCAGAATTTCCATGCTGAATGGTTATTTGCACGGTATCCTCCCTGATTGCTGATCTTAGGTCGACTAAATCAATTAATCCCTTAGAATTTAGTGGAAGTGCCGTTACTTCAAAATGATGCTCGTCAATTAATTTGTCTAACGTACTATGAACGGACGAATGCTCTGCCATGCTTGTTATGATATGCTTGCCCTTTTTTTTCGAGGCTGTTAATAGTGCATGAATAGCAAGGGAATTACCTTCAGAGCCCCCGCTTATAAAATAGATTCCTTCCTTCTGAACATGAAGTAAGCTGGCCCATTCACTTCGGCAATGTTCTAATAAGCTGCTGGCTTCACTCCCTTTATCATGCAGGCTTTGTGCATTTCCATAATATTGGGTTGCCGCCTTTATAAATGTCTCAGCTGCTTCCTCATCAAGAGGGCAGGTTGCAGCATAATCAAAGTATTTCATCCCAGTATCACTCCATAGTTATATTCTCTAATTCTCAAAAGATCTAAAGTTATAAATGATAGAGCTGCAATTCTTATGACAAATCTATAATAACTCTTGTCATAAGTTTAAATCTATGTAAATATAAGTGTCAAGACAACTGTGAAGTCAGGAGGTAAATATGAATAAGGCCAATGTCATCATAATTGGCAGCGGGATATCGGCTTTGCAATTAGCAAAGAGTCTTCGCTGTGACTTGAATGTGATTATTCTCACAAAGTCTAATGTGTATAATAGTAACTCATTTTTCGCTCAAGGAGGTGTAGCCGCGGCCATTGGAAAAAAGGATCATCCAAATAAGCATTATCAGGATACGTTGGAAGCGGGAAGATTTCATAATGATCCTGTAGCAGTGGAGAAATTAACGCAGGAAGGTCCAGCATTAATAAATAGCTTAATAGCTGAAGGCTGTTCATTTGATAAAGGATCGGATGGGGAACTCTCTCTTGGAATGGAAGGAGCACATAGTGATCATCGCATTGTCCACAGTGGAGGGGATGCCACCGGGAGAAATCTCATTCAATTTATGACTGCAAATGTAAATCAAAATATAACCATTATGGAGAATATTTTCGTATTTGACTTATTAATAGATGAGCCTGGGGAAAGATGTATCGGCGTCAAAGGAAAATATCCCGACGGAAGAACAGAAACCTTTTTTGCTGAACATATTGTTTTAGCAACGGGAGGCTGTGGACAGCTATTTGCTTATACATCGAATGCTGCCACAGTTACCGGAGATGGAATTTCTCTTGCTTATAAGGCGGGTGCCGAAATCACTGATATGGAATTTATCCAGTTCCATCCAACATTGCTTCATATTAACGGAAAAGCGGTTGGATTAATTTCAGAAGCAGTTCGTGGTGAAGGAGGACGCCTTATAACAAAGGGAGGCAATTCGATTATGAACAGCATTCATCCTTTAGGTGATTTAGCGCCAAGACATATTGTTTCTCAAACTATTTACCATTATCTCGAAAATGGAGAGCCCATTTTTCTGGATATTTCTTCTGTACAGGGATTTGAAGAACGATTTCCAACGATAACTGCTTTATGTGAGCAACATGGGATTAACATAAAGGAAGGGCTTCTTCCTGTAGCTCCAGGCAGTCACTTCTTAATGGGCGGCATCAAAACGGATTTATTAGGACGGAGCAGTTTAGAAGGGCTATATGCAATTGGGGAGGCAGCCTGTACAGGCATCCACGGGGCAAACAGACTTGCAAGTAATTCCTTACTGGAAGGATTATTCATTGGAAAAAAACTCGCCGAATGGATCAATACATCTCCAATAAGGCATTCAGTTAACTTGAAATCAATTGAACAGTCAGAAATTCGAATGAGTATAGCCAAACTACTCCCTTCTCCCTTTATCATCCAAAAATCAATGATGGAGAATGTCGGCATCATACGCACGAAAAATGGCCTCTCGAGGCAGAAGGAATGGCTTGAAAGCTTTCACATCAATAAATATTTGAACGCCAATTTTGCTGAATTATCTATTGAAGAAATTGAGATGGTATTCATGCTTATAACTGCATGGCTTGTAACAGATTCAGCTTTAAAAAGGACTGAAAGCCGTGGCGGACATTTCAGACAGGATTACCCATGTGAAAATGATCGGGATTGGCTGCGAAAGCAAATTATACATTGCAGAAAAACAGAAAAGGATGATAAGCATGAACAAATTGAAGCTGCGATTGCAACTTGAGCAATTTTTTTTGGAGGATATTGGTGACCGGGATATTACGGGTGAGCTTATTTTCGGAAGAGAAGAAAAAGGGGAAATCGTTTTTATTGCTAAGGATAATGGAGTTTTCTGCGGGGAGGATGTTATTCGGACTGGTTTTTCCATTCTGGACAGCGAGATTAAAGTTGAAATGAAGGTAAAAGATGGGGAATCCATTGAGAATGGGCAAGTTTTAGCAACAGCAGAAGGAACTGTCGCCAATTTATTAAAAGGTGAAAGAGTCATTCTTAATCTTATTCAGCGAATGAGCGGCATTGCCACCATTACCAACAAAGCGGTCTCTGTATTAAATAGTTCACATACGAAAATTTGTGATACGAGAAAAACAACCCCAGGTCTAAGAATGCTGGAAAAATACGCTGTACGCTGTGGAGGAGGGTTTAATCACCGTTATGGGCTTTATGATGCGGTGATGATTAAAGACAATCATATTTCCTTCGCTGGCTCGATCGAAAAGGCAGTTTCAGCCGTTCGTTCTTATATTGGTCATATGGTTAAGATTGAGGTAGAGACCGAAACAAAAGCACAAGTTATGGAGGCGGCTTCAGCAAAAACAGACGTCATCATGTTCGATAATAGACAGCCTGAAGAAATTAAGGAATGGATTCCATACGTGCCTGTAGGAATAGTTACAGAAGCCTCTGGCGGGATTACGCTTGATAACATTGCCAGCTACAGTGATTCAGGTGTTGATTATATCTCTCTCGGCTTTTTAACCCATTCTGCTAAGTCATTAGATATTAGTGTAAAAGTAAAGGTTGGAGAGTAAATCAATAAAAGATAGTTAAAACAACTACTATTAGATAAATACCGCAAAGGGGATTAAGGGATGAATATATTTCAAACGCTTGAAAAGGGGTCAAATGTTCTTCCAGATAAATATCGAAAAATGACAACAGAAGAACTAGAGAATCAAGTAAAATCCATTAAAAATAAACTTGGAAAAAAATTATTTATTCCGGGCCACCATTATCAAAAAGACGAGGTCATTCAATTTGCTGATGCAACCGGTGATTCCTTGAAGCTGGCTCAATTATCTGAGGATAATAAAGAGGCAGAGCATATTGTTTTTTGTGGAGTTCATTTTATGGCAGAAACCGCTGATATTTTGACTACAGAAAATCAAAAGGTGTACCTGCCAGATATGCGCGCAGGGTGCTCGATGGCGGATATGGCGGATATTTACCAAACAGAAAGAGCATGGGAGAAGTTAATTGCCCTTTTTGGAGAAACGATCATACCATTAACGTATGTGAATTCAACAGCTGCTATTAAGTCGTTTGTAGGTGAGCATGGCGGTGCAACTGTCACCTCCTCGAATGCAGAGAAAATGGTTCAATGGGCATTTGAACAAAAATCCAGAATCTTATTTTTGCCTGACCAGCATTTAGGCAGAAATACGGCCTATAATTTAGGAATAGATCTTGAGGAAATGGCTGTGTGGAATCCAATCAATGATACGCTCGAGTATGATGGCCCGATTGAGAATATCAAGGTTATTCTTTGGAAGGGGCATTGCTCCGTCCATGAGAATTTCACAGTCGCAAATATTGAAGATGCTCGTAGGACCTATCCAGATATGAAAATTATCGTCCATCCTGAATGTTCAAGAGAAGTAGTGGCTCTATCAGATATGGCAGGATCGACCAATTATATTGTTGACGCGATTAATAAAGCTGAAAAAGGTTCATCCTGGGCAATTGGGACAGAGATGAATCTTGTCAACCGAATAATAAAGCAGCATCCGGATAAACAAATTATCTCGCTAAATCCACATATGTGTCCTTGTTTGACTATGAATCGTATTGATTTGCCTCATCTAGTATGGTGTCTAGAGACAATTGAACAAGGTGAAGAGCATAACCTAATAAAAGTAGATAAAGCAATTGCTTCAAATGCAAAGCTTGCATTAGACAGAATGCTAATCCAATCATAAACCTCCAATTCGGGGGTTTTCTTTTTTAAAAAGTCATCCGACAGGAAAATTTAACAAAATCCTAAGAAAAAAATAATTAAATTCGTTGTAAAATGGGTCTCTAATCATATTATTAATAATAAGTGCATAAGTTTTTGTGTAGATTGTTAGCAATTTGCCCACTTTGACATACACTATATGGACATTTGACTAGGAGGGAAATCAGAGTGAAGATCCATATCGTACAAAAAGGGGATACTCTTTGGAAGATCGCCAAAAAGTACGGCGTGAATTTTGAAGAGCTGAAAAAATTAAATACACAGCTCAGCAATCCTGATATGATTATGCCCGGTATGAAAATAAAAGTTCCTGGATCAGGTGGATCCATAAAAAAAGAAGCTCCAATTGGAGGCATACCGGAAACAAAAGTCAGTATGGGTGCTAAAAAGGAAATGCCTATTGCAGAACACCCTTTTGCAAAAGAAAAACCAATTACATTGCCTGTAGTTGAAGCACCAAAACAAATACCGATAAAAGAAGCACCACAAGTAGAAGTACCAAAGCAATTGCCAAAAATGGTATCACCACA
>NZ_JBALOZ010000117.1:22892-32572 GCF_036965125.1 Bacillus sp. JJ1503 | reverse complement strand
GAAAATGGTATCACCACAGATGGAAATACCAAAGCAATTGCCAAAAATGGTATCACCACAAATGGAATTGCCGAAGCAATTGCCAAAAATGGTGTCGCCACTAGAAGAAATGCCAGTGAAACCATACGCTCCAAAAATGCCAAAGCCCATTATGCCTAATTTAGCGGCTCAGCAGCAGGCACCACAGCTCCCGCCAAAACCAGTAAACATCCTTCCACAAGTTAAACCAATTGCCCATGTAAGCCCTGAATCAATTGAAAGTGATCATATAAAACAAGGAGGGTTTTATCAGCCAATGTATCCATACCAACCACACAGTTTTTATCCTGTTTCTCCAGTCATGCCTGGAACTGGATTTCCTGGAGGATATCCACAAACTATGGGCTACCCGCAAGTTCAGGGGGCAGCAACTATGCCTATGTATCAGGCACAAGCAATGCCGATGCATCAAATGCCGCATTACGGATTAGCAGGTGTCGAAAGCCATGGTTTTGAGGAATCATCCTCATTCATGCCGATGCATCAAATGCCATATACGAATCCAGCCTTTACTCAAGTACCAGGAGCACAGATGCCAGCACCTGTAATGGGTGTTCAAGAGATGGGGCAGCATCAATTGCCGCTTCAGCCAACATATACGGCACCAGCGATGCAGCCAGCCTATGGATATCCACAGGCGCCATGTCCTCCTTTCCTGCCACCAATGATTCCGATATCACCAGTCATGCCTGGGTCCGGTTTTTGCGGACCAATGCTATACGAACAAATGCCGTATGGATATCCGCAAATGGGTGTAATGCCTCAAGTACAAGGGGTGATGGAGGAATCACCTGGTATGGCTCAGATGCCTTTAATGCCAACTCAAAGTCAGATGCCGATAATGCCAACTCAAAGTCAGATGCCGATAATGCCAACTCAAACCCAGATGCCAATATTGCCATCCCAAAGCCAAATGCCATTAATGCCAACACAAGTTATGCCAATGCAAGGAGTAAAAGAAGATTGCGGCTGTGGCAGCGGAGCCCCACAAATGTTTCAGGGAGCGTATAATCCAGGCTTTGGAGCACCTGGAATGTATGACATGGGAGTAGCTCCAATGTACCGTGCTCCATATGGACAGCAATATGGCAATCCGCAAATGGGTTACCCTATGACTGGGGTCATGAACCCATATATGAGTCCATATGGACCAGGGCCATTGGGAGGTCAGGCTTTGGAGATGCCGCGAAGCTTTGAAGAAAGCGATGAATATGAAGATTAATCACGGAGGAGACGATTTATTTCTTAATCGTCTCTTCTCCTATTTACAAAATCAGCTAACGATTACAATTGAAGAAATTAAACCAATTAGAAAAAAGGTTTTTTATGTTAAGGCGACTGACAAGGATTTTATATTAAAGGAATTTTCGACTTTTTCACGACTAAAGCAGCAGGAAGATTTAGTAACGTCTTTGAAGGAAAAAGGATTTTTAAAAACATATTCTTTTTATCAATTGGCAAAGTATCCGCCATTACAGTTTGAAGGCAGCTTTTATGGTTGTCTGGAATATATCCAGCCTTCAGATCATTTATTTACATTTCATCACCAGCAAGATCAGCAGGAAGGTTTATACTTATTAAACGATTTTCACTCAGCAACAGAAAATATGGCAAAACAATTTGAACAGAGACTCCCCCATTTTAATCAATTTGCCAAATGGAATGAAAGATTAACGATATTTTTTAATAATCTGCCGATCATTAAATATTATGTGCAAAAAGAAATAATTAATGAGTTACTCGTTTGGGCAGACTGGTCTTTAAAAGGGATTCAGGCAGAAGCTAACTTTTTTCAAAGCGGGAAAAAGGTTATTCTGCATGGCGATGTCGCCCATCATAATTTTTTGCGAGCAAACAACGGTGAATTACATCTGATTGACTTTGATTTAATTAGTATAGGACTACCACATTCTGACTATCTCCAATATGCCAATAGGATATTGCCTAACTTACAATGGTCATTTAAGGAGCTGGAAGGTATTAAGATCATACACCCGTTTATGCTTGAAAAGGGGTTTTTATACGGGCTTGGGTATCCAACTGACATTTTCAGGGAATGGAATCGTTCTATAAGAGAAAGGTCGCATTTACAGCAAGAAAAAATTCAGCATTTGCTTCATATAACAGTTGGACAATTTAAAGCAAGGCAAGAATTTTTCAAGGAATTGCAAAATAAGGTTGAATAAGTGTGAATTGGTCGTAACTAGACAGAATGAAAGCGAGTCTAACCTGCCACCCTATTAATGAGCATTAGCTCATGCTTTTACTATAGCGAGGGGGGTTTTTCGCTTGAATAAAAAGCTATTTGCACTACCTGTTGCAGCGATAATGTCGATAGGTTTAGCTGGATGCGGAGTAAATGATAATGAAACAGCTGTCCAAGACCGTAATAATAAAAACGTTCAGCCAATAGGGTATTATTCAAGTGATAATCAGCCAAATGGCGGAGGAAATGCCCGTATTCTTGATGGAGTGGATAATGATGGACCCGTTACTGAAATGATGGATAATACGATTAATAATGGGGACCGAAATTACCAGCGACTGCAAAATGACGGTTTCAGCCGGAATGATGCCAATTACCATGGGCATCTAGGCTTTAATGAACGTAAGCCGCGATCCTCTTATTATGAAGGCTACGATGGAAATTTCATCAATCAAATTAATCAGGCTGCCCGTGTAAATAATGTGAGGGACGTTGAATCACTTGTAAATGGAAATGATGTCCTAATCGCTGTCAATCTTGCTGATAATGATCGAAAACAAGAAACGATCACAAAAATCCAACAAGCAGTTAGTCCTTACTTAAATGGAAAAACTGCCCATATTGTCACAGATTCATCGACCTTTAATCGTATAAAGGTGATTGATAATGACTTGCGGGAAGGCGGCCCAAGGGATCAGATTAATTTAGACACTCAAAACATCTTTAATTCGCTGAAAAAACGGTAAATTTAACGGATTTGGACAGGTTTTTGATAAAACGCTGCAACAAGTACAGAAACATAAGGAGCAAAGTTATGCTTTGCTCCTAACTTTACTTATTTGTGGAGAATGGTTAATACTCTGCGTAGCTCTGTAGCAGCTATTTGTCCTGGTGCAGATGCTTTTTTCGCAGAACCGAATGTTATGCTTGAACCAAAAATTCCTCCTGATAAACGGCTTATTACCCCTTTTTCTGCCATCGACATCGTAATAATCGGGCGATCAGCATAATGATCATACATTGTAAGTGTGGCTTCTAATAGTGTTAAGACATCTGATGCAGTTGTAGGCATGACAGCAATTTTGGGAAGATCGCCGCCAAGCTCTTGCGCCTTACGGAGACGTCTAATTATTTCATCTTTTGGAGGCGTTTTTTCAAAGTCGTGATTGGAAATGATAACAAAAACATGATTGGTGTGTGCGGTATTTACAACCTCTCTAATAATAACCTCATCACTAAATAATTCTACATCCACAATATCCACTAAACCTGTATTGATAACTGCTTTATTTAATTCCGCATAATAGGCAAGGCTGATGTCTTTTTCGCCGCCTTCCCTTGCACTTCTAAAAGTGAAAATAAAAGGCGTAGAAGATAATTCCTTGTGGATTATTCCCAAAGCCATTTTAACTTGGTCAATATCCTCAACATTCTCGAAAAAGTCGGCCCGCCACTCTACTAAATCTGCATCAATTGTTTTTAAATACTTTGCCTCTTCTTTTATTTGACTTATTGTCTCCCCAATAATAGGGACACATATTTTCGGAGGCCCATCGCCAATTACAATATTCTTAACTGTTATTTGCTTGTTCAAGAGTAATGTTTTTACAATCTGGTCGGAAACTTCTTCCGCTTCTAGATTTTCTGTTTCAAACTTATGATGGTGATGAGAATAAATTTCCTGTCTTATTTGAAAAAGCTCTTGAATTTCGTTCAAAGATTTTCCTTGCAGCACAGGACGGCTATCAATAATTAAAGGAATTCTTTCCTTCCAGCTTTCCCAAGGCAAGTGAATATAAATAACAATACAATTCGCTAAACAGGCCTCTCTAATTTCTTTTTGAAGAAAAGCTCCTCCGCCAAGAGATAAAATATGAGATTTTTCTTGGCTCAATTTAATAATGAGTGCTTTTTCCTTCTCCCTAAACTGCTTCTCACCTAGCTGACTAAAAACTTGGGATATGGGCATTTGAAATTCTTTTTCTATTTCAACATCTGTATCAATAAATTTCCGGCCAAGCTTTTCAGCAACCAAATTTCCGATAGTTGTTTTGCCAACTCCCATAAATCCAATAATAACTATGCTTTTTTCCCTCAAAGGAATTTCTCGGCTTAACAAAATACATGATCCCCCTAAGTAAATATAACTTTTCCTCATTATAGAACTTCTCTCATGCTAATCATAGTTTAAATATTTTGTTATTTGCTCATTTACTATTTTGAATGATTCACTGTTTATTAATAAATTTGTAAAATATAACCGGATAAGGAAGAAAAATATGGTCACAATAGTTAATGAAATGAAACAAAATTTAAAGGCACCGTATTCAATAACGAGGTGATCAATAATGAGAACCAAATGGTCCATAGTCCTTTGCTTTGCTATTCTACTTTTGATTCAGTTTTCCCCTATCAATGGATTAGCAGAGGGAAATGCTTCACAGGGGAATATGGGGAATAACAAGGTTACAACTTTTGAGGAACCACTGCATATAACGGTCGTTTTAGAGCGTATGTATATGGATGGAGAGTTAAGCCAGGAACTTCTTACGGAAACAATCTGGTCCATGGAAGAATTTTGGGCGAAATATGATGAATGGCAGCTTATAGATATGGAAGAAGAGAAAATGATCTTCCGTAAATATATGGATGACATATCCCCATTACTGAAAGCGAACGGTTATTTTGGCATTACAGATAAAGGGGTTTTAACGATCTTTAACGGAAGGCCGCATAAGTCAAATATAATCCAGTCCTTTTTTCAGATTGACTTAGGCCGGCTTGAAAGTAAAAAGTGTGAGGAATTAAAAGAAGGAATCCCAATAAAAACAAAGGAACAGTTTGTTGAAGTGCTGGAGACATTTAAGTCTTACTCCAAAGTAGATAAACAAGCGAATTAAAAAACAGTGACAGCTACTACAATTACAGTGGCTGTCACTGTTTTTTTGTGATGATTATTTACATACTCAGCCTTGGTTTTTTACTGCTATTTTTTCTACGAATATATGTAAAGTATGATACAATGATGTACAGCAAAATAGAGGAGCGAAAAGGCATTGTATGAATTTATTAAAGGGCGGGTTGACTATATTGGGCCCGAATTTGTTGTCATCGAGAATAACGGTATAGGCTACCAAATCTCTACTCCAAATCCATTTAGCTTTTCAAAGGATTTAGGACAAGAGGCTAAGGTATTCACTTACCACCATGTGAGACAGGATGTCATAGCCTTATACGGTTTTCATTCGAGAGAAGAGAAAACGCTGTTTATTAAACTATTAGATGTTACTGGAATTGGACCGAAGGGGGCATTGGCCATTCTGGCATCAGGGGAACCGGAACAAGTGGTTCAGGCGATTGAAAATGAGGATGAAGCATTCCTTGTGAAATTCCCGGGAGTCGGTAAAAAAACAGCGAGACAAATGATCCTGGATCTTAAAGGGAAATTGCAAAATATTGTACCGGACTTTTTTCCAGATTTATTTTCACAGGATAAATTACATCCTCAAATGAACGAGCATAGCCAAGAGTTTGAGGAGGCAATCCTTGCATTAAAGGCACTTGGATATTCGGAAAAGGAGATTAACAAAATATCTCCGGCATTAAAAAAAGAAAAATTAACAACAGACCAGTACATAAAAAAAGCGCTGCAAAGGCTGTTAAAATAATGGCTTAGTTATTACTAATTGAAATTGTGGTGATGATATGGAAGAACGTATAATATCTAGTGAGGCTGATCTGCAGGATCTCTCATTTGAACAAAGCTTACGTCCCCAGAATTTAAAACAATATATCGGTCAGGATAAGGTAAAGGAAAACTTGGAGATATTTATTAAAGCGGCTAAGCTCCGACATGAAACCCTTGACCATGTTTTACTTTACGGTCCGCCTGGCCTTGGGAAAACGACCTTGGCAGCCATTATTGCTAATGAAATGGGTGTGAATATCCGCACGACAGCTGGACCTGCTATAGAGAGGCCAGGAGATCTTGCAGCCATTCTTACAGCACTAGAGCCTGGGGATGTGTTGTTTATTGACGAAATTCACCGCTTGCCGAGGACAATTGAAGAAGTTTTATATCCAGCAATGGAAGACTTCTGTCTAGATATTGTCATTGGAAAGGGCCCTAGTGCGAGATCCGTTAGGCTAGATCTCCCCCCATTTACTCTAGTGGGAGCTACAACAAGGGCAGGTTCTTTATCAGCGCCTTTACGGGATCGCTTCGGAGTACTTAGCAGATTGGAATACTATAATGAATTCCAGCTTCAGGAGATTGTGACTAGGACAGCGGAAGTATTAGATACAGAGATTGAGCCTTTGGCCGCAGCCGAAATTGCTAGAAGGTCCAGAGGGACTCCGCGAATTGCCAATAGGCTGTTAAGAAGAGTGAGAGATTTTGCCCAAGTTAAAGGGAACGGCATAATTGATGAGGCCCAAGCAAATGAAGCCTTGGAGCTTCTTCAAGTTGACCGTTTAGGTCTTGATCATATTGACCATAAATTATTAAGAGGGATCATTGAAAAGTTCCGTGGAGGCCCTGTCGGTTTAGAAACCATTGCCGCAACAATCGGTGAGGAATCACTTACTATCGAAGATGTTTATGAACCATACTTATTGCAAATCGGGTTTCTACAGCGGACACCGCGAGGACGGATCGTGACAGATTTGGTATACAGGCATTTACAAATAGAGGTGCCTGAAGATTAATCCATCCTTTTTGTATGAATGGAGAAAAGCAGAATAATATTAAAGTTGGTGTCAGCATGAAAGTAGACTTATTTGATTTTCATTTACCTGAGGAACTTATTGCACAGACTCCTCTTACCGAGAGGACTAGCAGCAGATTAATGGTGCTTGATAAAACGACAGGTGCAATCACACATGATACATTCAAACATTTAAAAGATTACCTAAAAGCTGGGGACTGCCTTGTCTTAAATGATACAAAGGTGCTGCCAGCAAGACTTTTAGGTGAAAAAGAAGGCACCGGTGCAAAAATTGAGGTGCTCCTATTGAAACAGCAGGATGGGGATGTATGGGAAACGCTTGTAAAGCCAGCGAAACGAATAAAAGAGGGGACAAGGATTGAATTTGGAAATGGACTGCTTTCCGCTGTTTGTGTTGGAAGCTCAGATCATGGAGGAAGAACCCTTGAATTTCATTATGAAGGCATTTTTTATGAGGTGCTCGATCAATTAGGGGAGATGCCTCTTCCGCCATACATAAAGGAGCAATTAGAGGATCGAGAACGGTATCAGACTGTTTTTGCCCGTGAAAGAGGCTCTGCAGCTGCACCTACGGCAGGACTCCATTTTACAGAGGAATTGTTAGAGGAAATAAAAAAAATCGGTGTACATATTGCTTTTATTACTCTCCATGTTGGTCTTGGTACATTCAGGCCTGTTAGTGTAGAGGAAATTGATGAGCATGATATGCATGCAGAGTTTTATCAAGTAACAGAGGGGACGGCTAATCTTTTAAATAAGGTTCGTGAAAGCGGCGGCAGAATTATTACGGTCGGGACAACCTCTACAAGAACACTAGAAACAATTGCTTCTAAACATGATGGCCGGTATGAAGAGGCAAGCGGCTGGACAGATATATTTATTTATCCTGGCTATGAATTTAAAGGTATTGATGGGATGATCACAAACTTTCATTTGCCTAAATCCACGCTTATCATGCTAGTTAGTGCTCTAGCTGGCAGGGAAAATATATTGCATGCCTATCATAAAGCGGTGGAGGAAAAATATCGATTCTTCAGCTTTGGGGATGCCATGCTAATTTTATGAAAAAGTTTAACTGAAAAAATGGTTTAATCATGGAAGGAGAAAACTGAATTGACAGCAATTCGCTATGAATTAATTAAAACATGTAAACAAACGGGTGCTCGTCTTGGACGAGTTCATACGCCGCATGGCTCCTTTGAAACCCCTGTGTTCATGCCTGTCGGTACGCTTGCAACCGTCAAGACAATGTCCCCTGAAGATTTAAAGGAAATGGGAGCAGGTATTATCCTAAGTAATACATACCACCTATGGCTACGCCCGGGGCAGGAGATCGTTGAGGAAGCGGGCGGTCTGCATAAATTTATGAACTGGGACCGTGCCATCTTAACCGACTCGGGAGGCTTCCAAGTATTTAGCTTAAGCGAATTCCGTAAGATTGAAGAGGAAGGGGTCCATTTTCGCAATCACTTAAATGGAGATAAGCTCTTTTTATCACCGGAAAAAGCGATGGAGATTCAAAACTCGTTGGGCTCCGATATTATGATGGCTTTTGATGAATGTCCGCCATTCCCGGCTACTTTCGAATATATGAAGAAGTCAGTGGAACGAACTTCCAGGTGGGCTGAGCGCTGTTTACAGGCGCATAAAAGGCCAAGTGACCAAGGTCTTTTCGGTATTGTTCAAGGTGGCGAATATGAAGAATTACGGAAACAAAGTGCAAAGGACTTAGTTTCACTTGATTTCCCTGGCTATGCTATCGGTGGATTATCAGTAGGTGAACCAAAAGATATTATGAACCGTGTGCTTGAATTTACAACTCCATTACTCCCATCTGATAAACCAAGATACTTAATGGGGGTTGGATCACCTGACTCATTAATTGATGGAGCCATTCGCGGCGTAGACATGTTTGATTGCGTGTTGCCGACTAGAATCGCAAGAAATGGTACTTTAATGACAAGCGAAGGCCGATTAGTTGTAAAGAATGCAAAATATGCCAGAGATTTTGGTCCAATTGATGAGCATTGTGATTGCTATACTTGCCGAAATTACAGCCGTGCCTATATCCGGCATTTAATTCGTTGTGATGAAACTTTCGGAATTCGACTTACGACTTACCATAATCTATATTTTCTGCTAAAATTGATGGAAGGGGTCAGACAAGCGATCAGAGAAGACCGACTTGGTGACTTTAGAGAAGAGTTTTTCGAAAAATACGGTTTTAATAAGCCTAATGCGAAAAATTTCTAATTTGCATATTCAAAAAGATGGACAAACCCTGACTTTTTGAGGAAAATCTTTTTATATGGAAGGAGGGAAAGTAAATGGAAATGTTAGGTACAATTGGACCACTATTGTTAATGTTTGTTCTATTTTATTTCTTGCTTATTCGTCCGCAGCAGAAGCGCCAAAAGGCGGTTCAAACAATGCAGGGCGGCCTGAAAAAGGGAGATAAGATTGTTACAATCGGGGGTCTACATGGCTTTGTCGATGCTATTGATGAAGGAAAAGTAGTCATTAAATGTGGTGATGGTAGCCGTCTTACATACGATCGTGCTGCGATTCGCGAAGTAACAGAGTCAGCTGCTGGCGGAGATATGCTAGCAAAATCTTAATGAGAAAAGAAGCGGGATTATTAGATTCCGCTTCTTTTTTTATTATATGTCTAGCTCCAGCGCCTACCCCCTCGAGGTCACAAGCCAATC
>NZ_JBALOZ010000117.1:10119-22851 GCF_036965125.1 Bacillus sp. JJ1503 | reverse complement strand
TGCTTGTCGGGGGTGAACAAGGCGCTTGCGCTTTTCTACGCATTTCTCGTTGTCTTATTCGACATATTAACACCCAATATGCCGCCCATCATCGCTGTCAGCATATAACATGTATGATAAATAATTTGCTCTGTATCAAATAGACTGTCTACTCCTAAGTATTGATAAAGAAAAATAATAATAGAATAAACAAGCCCTGTTAACCCACCAAGAAGCCATCCCTTTTGTTTTCCCTTGCCACCCGAAATGAAGCCGCCAATAAATAACGAAATGAAGGAGATTGCAGTAATGACAAATTGTAAGGATGACTCCTGTAGAGAAGTGAATCTTAATAATAGTGAAAATATTAAGCTGCTGATCAAGGCTAGCACAAAAACTGCAATAATCCCATAAAGAATAGCACCGCTGATATTTCTTGATTCTTCTATATTGCCCCTCTCCCTTCTTTTTTATTTAGATCGCAGATTGGTACAAGAATACTGCTAGTACAAGCATATTCACACAAAGAAAAAATAGAATCGAATTCTTAGTTAAGGAATTGCATTTGCTCAAATTGGAACTAATATATCACATGAATATGTTTTTTTTGCCCATAATAAAAGAGAATGTCACTAAAGGGGGAATGAAAAGTGCATGATTATTCCATGATCATATTGCGGACCATTATTTTGTACACCCTAATATTGGCAGTTTTTAGAATCATGGGTAAAAAGGAACTTGGACAGCTAAGTATGATAGATTTCGTAGTAACGATCATGTTGGCTGAAATGGCCGTATTGGCTATAGAAAACCCAACGTCCCCGCTCTTACCAAATGTTCTCCCTATGTTAGTGTTAATGGTTATCCAAATCACGCTCGGCTTTTTGACCTTAAAGAGCAAAAAGTTTCGTGATCTTGTTGATGGGAAGCCAACCATTATAATTAATAAAGGTAAGATCGATGAGGCAGCCATGAAAAAGCATCGTTATAACTTTGATGATTTGCTTCTGCAATTAAGAGGGAAGGATATACGAAATATTACCGATGTAGAATTTGCCATATTGGAAACGACAGGTGAATTATCTGTATTAAAAAAGGAAAAAAAGAAAACAGGAAATTTGACAGTTCCGTTAATTTTAGATGGAATCATTCAGGAATCAGGTCTAGAAAGCATTAACCAAACAAATTTTTGGCTCCGCCAGCAGCTTAGAAAAAGGGGATACACCGAAATACAGAAAATCTCCTTTTGCAGCTTTGAAAATGGTCAGTTTTATATCGATTTAAAGGATGAAAAAAAGTAAGGGACACTGTGCGGTCTCTTACTTTTATTTAAAGACAAATCTTGAAAATGGTTTGCCAATCCAAGGTATACGGCTGACTTCATCCTTTTTTACAAGTCCAAGCAAGAGAGTAAAAATTAAATAAACTATCGTGATGATGAATGTAATGATCAGTACTTGAATGGTGAGAGAAAACTGTGAGTTTAAATTCTGAAGCAGCCAAAATCCTACCCATGCTGAAAGCGCCATGACCAAAAAGGTTTTCAAGTAGTCGCGTACATAAAATGTAAAAGAAATGGCTTTTAACACAGTTGCGAAGTGCAGCAGTGTGACAAGCACGAATCCAACAAGAATCCCCATGGCTACGCCGTTTATTCCGAATGTAGGCTGACTAGCCAAAATAAAAATGACCGCGGTTTTGATTATGGCTCCAATTAAGCTATTGATCATAGCGGCTCTTGCTAAATTTAGTGCCTGGAGGGTAGCTTGAAGAGGACCCTGATAGTAATAAAAGATGATAAATGGAGCCATCAGCTTAATAAATTGAGCCCCGCTATTGGATCCATACATAACCTTCATCAATTCATCTGACAGTACGAATAATACAACAACAGCCAAGCCGCCTGTTAAAAATGTAAGGCGAAGTGCCTGCTGCAGCCGGTATTCAATAATATGATGCTGATTTCTTGAATTTGCTTCACTAATGGCTGGAACTAAAGCAGTTGACAGCGAGTGAGTAATAAATGATGGGAGCATTAATAACGGTAAAGCAAAGCCAGTAAGCGCCCCATACTGCTTTGTTGCAGCGATGGCAGCCACCCCCGCAATAGCAAGACTGTGAGAAACAACGATGGGCTCAAAAAACCATGCCAAAGAACCAATCATTCGGCTTCCTGTAGTTGGGAGGGCGATGCTCATTAATTCTTTAAAGGTGCTTTTTCCTGTTTTGACAGACTTAAAAAAATGCTTCCGGACTTTGAATTTCTTTTTGATTTTGAAAGTGGTTATTAAATAGATTAGTGAAGCTAATTCACCTATTACCGAAGCAAGCATTGCGCCGGCCGCAGCATATTCGATCCCATATGGAAGAAACGCTTTCGTCATCGCTGCAATTAATGTAATTCTTACGATCTGCTCTAGCATTTGTGAAATAGCTGCAGGCTTCATATTTTGCCGGCCTTGAAAATAACCTCTTAAAACAGAAGAAATAGCAATAATTGGAACAACAGGTGCAATGGCTAATAGTGGAAGATATGTGCGTGAATCGGTAAATAACGTATCAGCTAGATAAGGGGCTAAGAAAATTAATGCTGGAGTAAATATGACAGAAAGAGAAATAGTGGTTGCTAATGATACAACTAATATTTTCTTTACTTTGGCTTTATCCCCTCTTGCCTCTGCCTCCGCCACATTTTTGGATATAGCTACAGGTAAACCAAGCTGTGTTATAGTAACAGCAAGAATTAAAGTTGGGAAAGCCATCATGAATAAACCAACGCCTTCTTCCCCAATAAATCTTGCAATAACAATCCGATTAATAAACCCAAGCACCCGTGTAACAAGTCCAGCTGCCAGTAGAATCATCGTTCCTTTTAAAAACTTCGACATTTGGCTCCCTGCCTTCTCAAAATAGGTGTTATCATATACAATTAACTATATGCTAGGAAGTGGACAAAGCATGACAAGCAAAGTTTTATTTTCCTTTTAAATTGAATAAGGAGGCGGCTGTTATGGAAATCAGCCATACATATGATCATCTTCGAAATGAATTGAAACCGGCGTTGAAAAGTAAGCAAGAGGAGTTTGCTTTATTAGGGTATGGTCAAGTTTCTGAACAGGAGCTCTGGAATTTTCTAAAGAGAAAAAAGTGGCGGAAAGCAGATGAAAATAAGAGAATATCTGAAATTGTTCAGGATGTTCTTTCCGTAAAGGTTGGCGAGTATTTCAATTATGCCACGGTCGAAGCTTTTAAAGAGGCAGACTTTGCATTTGATGATGAGGAAGAGCTTCGCAAGCTTTTAAAATAACTCACCTATAGAAAAATTGACAGCTTTTGCAAACTGTTTCATAATTATAAATGGAATTCTAGTCGAATCATAGGTATGAAATGATGAGATAGATTGTTTATGTATGTTTTATGCTGTGAGCCTTTTTTAGGCTTGTATTTAAGGAGGACATTTTCATAATGGTTAAGCGAGGACGCATTGTTGCCTTCTTTCTGATTGTATTATTGATTGGAAGTTTGATGGGTACAACAACAAATAATATTCTGAAAAATATTAAGCTAGGACTGGATCTTCAAGGTGGATTCGAGGTTCTGTATGAGGTATCACCGATTGATAAAAACCAAAAAATTGATAATACTGTTTTAGCCAGTACGGCAAAAGCTTTGAATAAACGCGTAAACGTATTAGGAGTAAGTGAGCCTAATATTCAAATTGAAGGGGAAAATAGAGTTCGTGTTCAGCTTGCTGGAGTGACTGATCAGAAACAAGCGCGTGAAATTCTCTCCACTGAAGCCAACCTGACATTCCGTGATGTAAATGATGAACCATTGATGGATGGATCCGATTTGGCAGAGGGCGGAGCAAAGCAAACTTTTGATGAAAATGGAAAGCCAAGTGTTTCAATTAAACTGAAAAGTGCAAGTAAATTTAAAGAGGTAACCGAACGTATTGTCAGTATGGGGGTACCTAATAATCTGCTTATCATTTGGCTCGATTTTGAGGAAGGTACTACTTTCCGAGAAGAAGCAATGAAAGCAGAGCCAGGATATATCTCTGCTCCAGCGGTAAGTCAAGTATTTAACCAGGATACGGTCTCGATAGTTGGAAGCTTCACCGTCGAGGAAGCAAAGACATTAGCGGACTTATTAAATGCAGGATCTCTGCCTGTTAAATTAACAGAAGTGTATTCAACATCTGTTGGTGCCCAATTTGGGGAGCAAGCCTTGAACAAAACAGTTTTAGGCGGGATAATCGGTATTGCGCTTATTTACTTATTTATGATCGTTTACTACCGATTCCCAGGATTTATTGCTACTGTGGCTCTGTCGATTTATATTTATCTAATTCTCCTTATTTTTGACTGGATGAATGCGGTATTGACGCTTCCTGGTATTGCCGCCCTCATTCTTGGGGTTGGTATGGCAGTCGATGCCAATATTATCACGTATGAAAGAATTAAAGAAGAATTACGAGTAGGGAGAACGGTTAAGTCTGCTTTTCAAGCAGGTGGCAAAAATTCTTTATCTACGATTTTTGATGCCAATATTACAACGATCTTAGTGTCTGGTGTTTTATTTGTTTATGGGACAAGCTCCATTAAAGGGTTTGCCACGATGTTGATTATTAGTATCCTAGTCAGCTTCATTACCGCTGTCTATGGCTCTAGAATACTCCTTGGACTATGGGTAAACAGCAATCTATTTAATAAAAAGCCAAGCTGGTTCGGTGTTAAGAAAAGTGATATTAAAGATATTGCAGAAAATTATGATACAGTTGATTTGCCGACAAGGTTTGATCGCTTTGATTTTGTTAAACATCGGAAAAAATATTTTACATTTTCCGGGGCCATTCTCGGAATTGGGCTGATTTGTGTGGTTATGTTTGGCCTGAATTTAGGGATTGATTTCACCCAAGGGACTCGTGTGGAGCTTCTATCAAATAAACCAATAACAAAAATTGAAGTAAAAGAGCAATTAGCTGATTTAAATATTGAAACAGATGATATTGTCATATCTGGAGCCAATCAAGAAATTGGTGTAGCAAGATTTAAAGAAGTACTTACCAAGGATGAAATTGCTGAGTTAAAAGCCCATTTCCATGAGAAATTAGGAGCAGAACCAAATGTAAGCACAGTTTCACCAACAGTTGGAAAAGAGCTAGCAAAAAATGGGTTTATTTCTTTGTTGATTGCCTCTATTGGTATCGTGATTTATGTGACCATTCGTTTCGAAATGTATATGGCGATCGCAGCTATACTTGGTCTATTATATGATGCATTCTTTATCATCATTTTCTTTAGCATTACAAGATTAGAAGTTGATTTAACCTTTATCGCGGCTGTCTTAACAGTTATTGGTTATTCCCTTCATGATTCAATTGTTACATTTGACCGGATGCGCGAAAACATGCAAAAGAAAAAGCGTATTAAAACGTTTGAGGAACTTGCGGATGTTGTTAATTCAAGCTTACGTCAAGTGATGGGACGATCTATTAATACGGTCTTAACCCTACTTATTGCTGTATTAGGAATCTTAATATTCGGAAGTGAATCCATCCGTAACTTCTCCTTTGCTCTACTAATCGGATTGGTTGCAGGTGCTTATTCTTCCATTTTCTTATGTGCCCAATTGTGGCTCGTTTGGAAAGGGAAAGAATTGAAGAAAAAAGGCGTCATTAAAACAGTGAAAGAAAAACGAAAAATTAGCGATGAACCTCAAGTATAATTCAAGCCCCAGGATATCCTGGGGTTTTCTTTTTTTCAAAACATGCTCATAATCATTGGAATTAGGATAAACTAGCAATAAGTTCATTTTTAGGAAGGAAGTTTCATTTTGAATCATAAAGATGATCGTTTTAAAAAGGCTGAATTTGCTGCCATGCTTGGCATCGTGATTAACATTGTCCTTGCGATTGTCAAATGGGGAATTGGCGTCTATGCGGGGAGCCGTGCTTTAATTGCTGATGCTGTACATTCTGCCTCGGATATTGCTGGATCATTAGCAGTCTATTTAGGCTTGAAGGCAGCAAAGCAGCCGCCTGATGATGATCATCCATATGGACATGGGAAGGCAGAATCTATCTCAGCTATTATTGTTGCTGTATTGTTATTGTTTGTTGGATTTGAAATTGGTAAGTCATCTGTAACAGCTTTTTTTAAACCGATAGAAGCACCAAAAACAATAGCTATTGCGGCAGTTATTTTTTCGATTATTGTAAAGGAAGCATTATTTCGCTACAAATACAAGCTTGGGCGTGAGTTGAATAGTGATGCATTAATTGTTAATGCCTATGAGCATCGTTCAGATGTTTATTCATCCTTTGCTGCATTGGCTGGTATTGGTGCTGCGATCATCGGCGGTAAGCTTGGCATCGATTGGCTGGAATATGCGGACCCTGTTGCTGGAGTGATTGTTTCCCTCATGGTTATCCAAATGGCGTGGTCGCTCGGGAAAGAGTCGATTCATAACACACTTGATCATGTGCTGCATGAAGAGGATACACTGGAATTAAGAGAAGCAGTGGAAAGTGTTAAGGAAGTTAAGAAAATTAATCAGCTTCATGCAAGAGAGCATGGACATTATGTAATCATTGATTTGAAGATTTCGGTTGATCCGAATATGACAGTGGAAGAGGGACACCGAGTTGGCAAGGAAGTAAAGGAAAAGCTATTAAAAATGAATAATGTTCACAATGTGTTTGTTCATATTAATCCCTATAATGAAGATGATGAAAATTAAACAGCGTCCTTCGCTGTTTTTCTTTTTTCAGGACTACGCATTGAAACACAAAGGACCCTCTTGTATAATTAAAAAGTTGAGGGGTGAACAAATGTTACAATCAAAAACTCGCTGGATTGTTCGGAAATCAGATGAAGACAAGCAAAATCTTCTCGTTCAACAATTAAATTTAACTCCTCTCCTTGCTTCATTGCTTGTAAATAGAGGAATAGAATCACCGGAATTAGCACAAAGTTTTCTATTTGATGATAAACAAGAATTTCATGATCCTTTTTTATTAGCTGATATGGAAATTGCCGTAACACGGATAAAAAAGGCGATAGATAAGGAAGAACCGATTTTAATATTCGGAGATTATGATGCAGATGGTGTGACAAGTACGACCGTTATGATGAAGGTTCTTCGGGAATTAGGCGCTAATGTCGAATTCTACATACCAAACCGATTTTCGGAAGGCTATGGTCCAAATATCCCAGCCTTTCAATATGCAGCGGAAACTGGAATCAAACTGATAATAACGGTTGATACGGGTATAGCTGCAGTAAAGGAAGCCGCTGCTGCTGCTGAGCTTGGACTCGATTTAATTATTACAGATCACCATGAACCAGGGCCAGAATTGCCAAAGGCATTGGCTATCATCCACCCGAAACTTGAAGGAAGCCAATATCCATTTCGTGAGTTAGCTGGTGTTGGGGTTGCTTTTAAATTAGCTCATGCACTATACGGTAAACTGCCAGAGCATCTGCTAGAAATAGCTGCTATAGGGACGATTGCGGATTTAGTTTCCTTAAAAGGAGAGAATCGTTTAATCGTTAAACGAGGCTTGAAGAAGCTTAAGTCCACTAATAATGTTGGCTTAACCGCCTTATTAAAACAAAACAAGGTAGAACCAGGCTCAGTAACGGAAGAAACGGTAGGATTCCTGATCGCGCCACGATTAAATGCTGCTGGGAGATTGGATAGTGCAGACCCGGCTGTTGACTTATTGCTTACTGAAGATATTTATGAGGCTGAAGCGATTGCTGAGGAAATAGAGCAAATGAACAAGGAAAGACAAGCGTTAGTAAGCAATATTGCTGAAAAAGCTATTCGTCAGGTTGAAGAAAATTATCCAATCGATGAAAATGCAGTCCTTGTCATCGGTCAAGAAGGCTGGAATCCAGGTGTTATAGGAATTGTCGCTTCAAAGCTAGTAGAAAGATTTTACCGTCCAGTCATTTGTTTGAGCTTTGATAGAGAGAAGGGCTTAGCAAAAGGCTCTGCACGCAGTATATTAGGATTTGATTTATTTAGAAACCTATCTGAATGCAGAGATATATTACCTCATTTCGGCGGGCATCCGATGGCTGCCGGCATGACATTGGAACTGAGTCATGTCGATGAGCTTAGAAATAGGCTAAATTCAGCAGCAAAGGAACAATTAGCAGATGAGGACTTTATTCCAGTTACTACGTTGGATGGGACAGTAAATATGTCAGAGATCCACTTGAATTCTATAGAGGAAATGCAGATGCTCGCCCCATTTGGAATGGATAATCCGAAGCCAAAAATATTAATTAAGGATGCAAGCATTGCAAATATGAGAAAGATCGGTTCGGATCAAAATCATTTGAAAATGACAATTGAGAGTGAAGGCAGTACACTTGATGGTGTAGGATTCGGACTAGGAGAATTATATGAGCATATTTCGCCATATTCTAAAATATCCGTAATTGGAGAGCTTTCGATTAATGAATGGAATAATATCCGAAGGCCGCAAATTTTCCTCCAGGATGCGGTTATTCAAGACTGGCAGCTATTTGATATAAGGGGGATTAAACGATTTGAACAATTAATAGATTTGATCCCTAAAAAACAATCAAAATGGATTGTATTTAATAAAGAAAATGCTATAAAGTTTCCAACATATATAAATGAGAATATGGTAACAGTAAGTTCATATGAGGAAGCAGCGGCATTAAATATAGATCAAGAAAATGTGATATTAACGGATCTTCCACCCTCCAAGGAATTTCTGACCCAATTATTTTCTGGGAAAAATCCTTCAAGGGTATATGCACATTTCTATAAAGAGGAGAGTGCCTTTTTTAGCACACTTCCAACGAGGGATCATTTCAAATGGTTCTATGCCTTAATATTGAAAAAGGGTCCAATTAGCCTTCAGCAATACCGAGACAATATTGCAAAGCATAAAGGATGGAGCAAAGAAACAATTGACTTCATGTCACAAGTGTTTTTTGAATTAGATTTTGTTAAAATAAACAATGGAATCATTTCTATTAATGAGACTTCACAAAAACGTGATTTAACAGATTCGCTTATTTATGAACAAAGACGTAAACAGTACACAATCGAAAACGAATTGCTATATTCACCTTATCAACAGTTAAAAAGCTTTTTCGATTCAGTAATCCAAGGTTCTGTGAAATTTGAGGAGGAAGTAAAAGAATGGACTTAAAACAGTATATTACAATCGTCCAGGACTGGCCAAAGCCAGGTATTCAATTTAAAGATATTACGACATTAATGGATAATGGTGAGGCATATAAATATGCCACAGACAAAATCGTTGAATACGCACAAAAAAAGCAAATTGATTTAGTTGTAGGTCCAGAGGCGCGCGGATTTATTATTGGCTGCCCTGTTGCTTATTCACTAGGAGTCGGCTTTGCTCCAGTTAGAAAGGAAGGAAAGCTTCCTCGTGAGACGATTAAAGTGGAATACGGGTTAGAATATGGGAAGGATGTTCTAACCATCCATAAAGATGCCATTAAGCCGGGACAAAGAGTACTAATAACAGATGATTTGCTTGCAACTGGAGGAACAATTGAAGCAACCATTGAATTAGTTGAACAGCTTGGCGGTATTGTAGCTGGAATTGCCTTCTTAATTGAATTGTCATATTTAAAAGGGCGAGATAAGCTTGGAAAATATGATATTCTTACTTTAATGGAATATTAATTTAAATGGGAGCGCTGATGGGGCGCTCTTTTTATTATGGAACGATCGGCACGCTGAATAAAAAGCAGAGGATATATCCTTTTAAAAACTTACAGATTTCGACAATTTTTTTATTTTTCAGGAAAATAATCGCTATCCCTTTACATATTCGCTTTTTTTTTCGATAATAGTAGCAATCATTCTAATTTTGTTATGACAGTTTTAAACGGAAAATGACAAATCGACAAATGAAAATTAATAATAAAAGGTGATCCCATGGCGAACGATCATGTTCTGACCGCTGAACAAGTCATCGACAGAACGAAAGTATATTTAAATGATGAGCATGTGGCGCTTGTTGAGAAGGCATATGAATATGCAAGACATGCCCATCGTGAACAATATAGAAAATCGGGTGAGCCTTATATCATCCATCCCATTCAAGTAGCAGGCATTTTGGCCGACTTAGAAATGGATCCATCTACGGTTGCAGCCGGTTTTCTTCACGATGTTGTAGAGGATACAGATGTCACACTAGCTGATATTACGGCAGCCTTTAATGAAGAAGTGGCCATGCTTGTTGACGGTGTAACAAAGCTTGGAAAAATTAAATATAAATCGAAAGAAGAGCAGCAAGCAGAAAACCATCGCAAAATGTTTGTAGCAATGGCACAGGATATCCGTGTCATCTTAATAAAGCTGGCAGATAGACTTCATAATATGCGTACCCTTAAGCATTTGCCTGCTGAAAAACAGCGCCGTATTTCTAATGAAACATTAGAAATTTTTGCCCCTCTTGCCCATCGTCTGGGAATTTCAAAAATTAAATGGGAGCTTGAGGACACAGCTCTAAGATATTTAAATCCACAGCAATATTATCGAATTGTGAACCTAATGAAGAAGAAACGGGCTGAGCGGGAGCAATATCTTGAAGATGTAATCAATGAGGTGCGCAGCCGAATGAATGAAGTTTCCATTCGATCAGATATTTCCGGCAGACCTAAGCATATTTATAGCATTTATCGTAAAATGGCTTTGCAAAACAAGCAATTTAACGAAATCTATGATTTGCTTGCTGTCAGAATTGTTGTAAATAGTATTAAGGATTGCTATGCTGTCCTCGGTATTATCCACACATGCTGGAAGCCAATGCCTGGCCGCTTTAAAGATTATATTGCGATGCCAAAGCAAAATATGTACCAATCTCTTCATACGACAGTCATTGGTCCTAAAGGTGATCCGTTAGAAGTGCAAATTCGTACATTCGAAATGCACCGAATCTCTGAATTCGGGATTGCTGCTCACTGGGCGTATAAGGAAGGTAAAAAGGTCAATGAAAGACTGTCAATTGAAGACAAGCTAACATGGTTCCGTGAAATTCTAGAATTTCAAGACAGCTCCAACGATGCAGAAGAATTTATGGAGTCTTTAAAAATTGATTTATTTTCTGATATGGTGTTTGTCTTTACTCCAAAAGGTGATGTCATCGAACTGCCATCAGGATCAGTTCCCATTGACTTTGCGTACCGGATTCACTCCGAGATTGGAAATAAAACAATTGGTGCGAAAATAAACGGGAAAATGGTAACACTCGATTATAAGCTGAAAACTGGCGATATTATTGAAATTTTAACCTCCAAGCACTCATATGGCCCAAGCAAGGATTGGCTAAAACTAGCTCAAACCTCACAAGCCAAAAACAAAATTCGTCAATTCTTTAAGAAACAAAGAAGAGATGAGAATGTTGAAAAGGGTAAAGAGCAAATTGAAAGAGAAATCCGTAATATGGATTTCGATTTGAAAGAAATTCTTACAGCCGAAAATATAAAACGAGTAGCCGAGAAGTTTAATTTCATGAATGAGGAAGACATGTATGCAGCAGTGGGCTATAACGGTGTAACGGCCCTTCAAGTAGCGAATCGCTTAACGGAAAAGCTGCGTAGAAAGCGTGATATGGAACAAGAGGCTGACATAACAAATGCTGTTTCCGAGTTAAGATCATTCCCATCTACTAAAAAGCGTGAATCAGGGGTCCGTGTTTCCGGTATTGACAATTTGCTTATCCGTCTTTCCCGCTGCTGTAATCCGGTACCAGGGGATGAAATTGTTGGCTTTATTACGAAAGGACGCGGAGTCTCTGTTCATAGAGCTGATTGCACGAATATCGTCAATGATGAAGCAAAAGAAAGACTTATTCCTGTTGAATGGGAAACGGACTTAAATGACCGGAAAGAATATAGTGTTGAAATCGAAATTACTGGCTTTGACAGGCGAGGCTTGCTTAATGAAGTATTGCAGGCAGTAAATGAATCAAAAACAAATATTTCTGCTGTATCAGGCCGTTCTGACCGAAATAAAGCGGCAACAATTAATATGACAATTGCGATTCACAATGTAAACCATTTACAGAAGGTTGTCGAACGTATTAAACAAATTCCTGATGTTTATGCAGTTCGCAGGATCATGAATTAAGGAGTATTTGTTATGCGAGTAGTTGTACAACGAAGCAAGGAAGCAAGCGTTAAGGTTAACGGTGAAATAGTTGGGAGTATTCCAAAGGGCTTTGTCCTCTTAGTGGGAGTGACCCATGAAGACGATGATAAGGATGCTGAATTTTTAGCTGATAAAATTGCCAATCTACGAGTCTTTGAAGATGAAAGCGGAAAAATGAATTTATCAATACTGGATAAAGGCGGAGAAATTTTATCGGTTTCCCAATTCACCTTATATGGAGATTGTCGAAAAGGGCGCAGGCCTAATTTTATGGAAGCAGCTAGACCTGAACACGCATTGAAAATATATGAAGCCTTTAATACCAATCTTCGTGTAAAAGGATTAAAGGTTGCGACAGGTGAATTTGGCGCCATGATGGATGTTCAGCTAACGAATGATGGACCAGTAACACTAATTGTTGATAGTAAATAAGAAAAGTGTTAGCGCCTTGCAAAGGAACATCGACTAAAGGCCGCCACGTCCTGTGGCGAACGCCGATGTCAGCACATCCTGTGCAAGTCCGACAAGCACAAGACGAGCCTCTCGGAAAGGTGTCTTTTCCTTTCTGGGAGGATT
>NZ_JBALOZ010000117.1:0-10026 GCF_036965125.1 Bacillus sp. JJ1503 | reverse complement strand
TACGTCCTGTACGTCGGGGGTAGGCGCTGAAGCTAGACAATAAAAAAGGCCAGACAGTGTTCATACTTAAGTATGAATGTGTCTGACTTTTTTTATTTAGCCTTTAAGAATTAAATCTAGTTCTCCTTAAAATACCTAGCTAGCCCCTGGTAAATGCCAGTCGTCACCGTGTCTTGAAATTGGCTGGAAGATACGAGTATTTCTTCCGTAGGATTGCTGAGGTAACCTAGTTCTAGCAGAATTGCATTGCGCTTATTTTCTCTTAACACATAATAATCTCCGGAACGATAGCCGCGGTCCTTTAGATTTGTCTTAGAAGTAATAGAGGAGTGAACATTGGCAGCTAAATTCTTTTGATAGGAATGATAATAATAGGTGGTCATTCCATGAACACTTCGGTCTAACATACTATCATAGTGAATACTGATAAAGGCATCGGCGTTATGATAATGTGATGTATACACCCGTGATGATAGAGGGATATATGTATCATTATTACGAGTTAATATGACGTTAGCCCCTGTAGATTTCAATTTTTCATATAAGCTTTGAGCTGTCTGCAATGTTAATAATTTTTCAAGCGTCCCTCTTGCCCCTGTTGTCCCATTGTCTCTTCCGCCATGACCGGGGTCAATAACAATTTTTTTATTCTTCAAGTGTAATTCTGATCCGGGTTTTTCTACCATAGGTGCTGAACCATTTACTGAAACAATCCAACCGGCAATATAGCCGCTTCCCCCATTGGTGAGACGGATTTCATACCAATCATTTTGGATACTAATAATATCAAATATATCTCCCTGGTTGGCCCTATGTACGACTTCAGAATGAGCATTTGCATTTTTTCTAATGTTAGATCCATTATGAATAATGGTAAGAGAGCTATCCTTCACTTTTTGCTCACTTACAGCTGGTTGGGCAGTTTCAGATTTGTCCAAATACCAGCTAGCCACCCAGCCGAATAATCCCTTTTCATACTCGATTTTTGCCCAGTTATTGGCTTCCTCGATAATTTGATAGCTTTCGTTTTGTTGTACCGAGCCAATTGCTTTTCCACTTAGAGAAGCAGTATCTCTGACAGTTAACGATGTTGCTGTTACCTTGGCTTTTTTACCTGCGCTTGTCGATTTACTTTGTTGTTTTTCGGGAGCGGGGCTATTGGAAACAGCTTTGTCTATTTGAATATATTGGCTGCTTATCCATGCTTTCGTCCCAGAAAAAGAGATTTCAGTCCATTCACTTGTCTGAGATAATATCTTTACATTATCTCCTAAACTTAGTTTTCCAATAATAGAACTATTTAGAGAAGGTGAGTTTCTGACATTTAAGGAATTCGCAGTAATACTGCCATTCCATTTTCCTTCTACACTAGTAGTTTTGCTACTAGTTTGGATTTGGATAAAGTCACTAGAGACCCAGCCATTGCCAAAAGAAGTTTGAAGATTCACCCAATTTCCATCCATACTGTGAACCGTGTATGCTTCTCCTTTATTAACTGTTCCAATCACTGGAAAGCTTGTCCCTGGACCTTTTCTAATTCGAAGGCCATCTGTTGAAATGATGGCAGTCTTGTTCTTCTCTAATTTTTCTGAGGAACTGCCCGAGATAGTCGCGCTTTCCTTCGTCACGAGCCAATTGGCTACCCAGCCACGAACACCGTTACCAAGCTGAACTTCAATCCATTCATTCTTTTCGGAAAGGGAAGGGTATTTTTCTCCTTTTTTTGCCTTCGCAACGATCGGATAGCTCAAACCGGGACCTTTGCGAATATTTAAGCTATCTGTTCCCACTGTGACAGTTTGGCCCACTGCTTTTGCCGCTGACGGAGGAGTGGCTAATCCTATGAAGAGAACAGTGCAAAAAAATAAGAGAATTTGTTTCTTGAGCATTTGCTCCCTCCTTTTTGATAGATTCACATCTTTAAGAAAAACAAATTTTGTTTTTTTAGTCAAGCCTTTCCTTTTACTAAATGATATTACTTCTCTTTAGATCGCTTAAATCCTTCCAAATGAGATGAAAAGTTTCAAAATATGCGTCTGATTGCTCTATTGTCAAAATATCATAAATTTTATTGCTTATTGGCGACTTTTTCATCAAAGAAAAAAGCTATCTCAAATGAAATAGCTTTTTTTCTTAATATTTAATGTTTTTCGTGTAAATTACCTAGTTCATTTCCGGTTTCTAAAACATATCTTAAAAGTGACTGTAACTTATCTTTGTGGTTTTATTTATATAACTTACAAAGGAATTTTTTGAGGCGCTGCTTTTGCCTCTTTTTTTTGTAGTTTTACATAAAAGCTGCTTAGGGACTTCATGCATCCCGCTATTATGGTATTTGAATTGATTTTATATGGGAAAGCCTCAAACATATATTCTCCCCCTTTGCGAGTATTATTTCTGCGAGGTTATTTTCAATCTTTTTTAACAGTCCCACTTTTTTAGGATCTTTTCCCCCATCAAAGATGACAAGTTTTCCTGCTTCTTTTTTTAACTGATCTTCCAAATTAGGAAGTAAAGGAAAATTCGTTGGACTTACTCGCAAGTGTACGTGACTTTTGCCTAAAGATAGGTTCATGTTGTTTAAAGTATAAGGTGAAGAGTTTTCATTAAAAGGGACAAGCCATTTTATATGGTCTATTGAAATAAATATCAACTTATAAATGGGTGAATAAAAAGCCACATAGTCATTATAGACATTTGTTATATATCCATAGTAAGATAAATCTTTTCCTACATAAATTTCTGTAAACACTGCCTTTGATTTATTTAATACTTCTTTAACATTAAGAAGATCCATTTTTGCAAACGCAGAAGATTCACTAGGCGAATCTACATAATCATCTTTATTGCTGTTAAGCTGGAAATGATGTACGTGTAACAAAGGGATATATAAATACCGTTGACCATTAAAGATGACAACAATATCTTTTCCTGCGTCAAGTAAAATCCCATTAATTGTTTCTTTCCCAAGCTGTAAATTTACTTGTTTACCTTGTAAAGTGATTAAATCAGTCAAACTCTTTTCCTCCTTAATATTTTTCCATATTTCATCATTAAATTTAGGCAAATACCATTTGTACCCAATAGTACAATAAGAATAAGGTGAAAATTGTAGATATTGGGATAACAACTAATGACACACTTAAATAATCCTTCCATTTCACTTTCACTTTATGCTGTCTGAGAATATACAACCAGATCAGAGACGCAAGCGTACCAATTGGAAGCAATAAGGAACCTATATCGCTGCCGATGATATTTGCAAGATAAATCGTCTTTAAAGTAATTGGATCGAGCCCCATTTCTGTTAAAGTTATCGTCCCAACCATCAAGGCTGGATGATTGTTAAAGATATTAGAGAGAATTGAAACGAGTCCGCCCATCGTAAAGCTTGCATAGAGCAGCCCTTGGTTGACAATAGGTTCACATAATTTCACGAGGAATGCCGTCAGTCCTACATTGTGAAGTCCGTAAATAATGACGTACATGGAAAAAGCGAAAATCAGAATGTGCCAAGGAGTCTTTATCAAAATATCAATGGGGTTTGTTCGCAGGTGATACCATCGCCATACTAGCAAAGCAACGGATCCGAGCACAGCAACTAGAGAAATTGGAATGGAGAGAAAAGAGGCTACAAATAATAAACAGCGCATGATAAAAACAAACAGCAATACTTTCAACATAAACTTTGTACGTTTTCTCTTTGTCTCGACAGAAAGTTTTCCTTTTAAAGGATGAAAATTTTTGGTGAAAAAACTCTCCTCGATCTCATAAGTGGAATTTGGCAATTTTCTTGGCAATTTTTTCTTCACTACGACAAACATTAACCAGGACATAAACAGTAAACCTAATGTTGCTGGGACAAACATCATGGCAGTATGCATATATAACGTCATATCTACAATTTCCAATGCAATGAGATTAACGATATTGCTGACGCCAATGGGAGCACTTGAAGCGGTAGCTGTAAGAGCGCCACTTAATAGGTACGGGATTTGCTGATGGGGTTTTAACTGCAGGTTTTTCAGTAATAGAATTAAAATCGGTGTTGTAATTAAGATGCTTCCATCATTATTAAATAAAAGTGTCATCAAGAAGCATAGAAGCTGAACATACCAATATAGACGGTAGCCTGATCCTTTTGCCATACTAGCAAGCCGGGCAGCTGCCCAGTGGAAGAAACCGAAGCTTTCTAATATGACTGCCATGACAATTGTCGCCATAATCGTAATAGAGGCTCCGCCAATTTTGCTGATAATATCCTCAATATTTGCTCGAGATACGATTCCTGTTATTAAAATGATCCCTGCACCAACAGCAGCTGGATAAGCTTCATTGAGCCCCTTTGGCCTCCAAAAAATGACCAGCATGGTCGTGACAAATACAAATATGGTAATTCCTAATTCAAATGACATTTTCTCACTCCATTTCTTTTTTTTCAGAGCAGAGTCATATGACACTGCATGTCCGTTTGCTTATATTTATATTCGCCTGAAAAAAGAAGGGACTAGATTATTGACCAAATTTGTCTAAATGTATGTTTGTCTAATAGAGACAATTGCATGATTAGATGAGTGTCTATTAAATTAAAGTCTTAGTTTTACTAGTTGTTCATCCAGAAAATGCATTTTCTATTCTAAAAGTGGGAAGAATAGGAGATAACTACGTAACGAAGGGTGAAAAAAATGAGATTTGGTGAAAAGGGAACATCTGCCCACTTAGGAGAAAACCAGATATTTGGAGTAGATTTTCATGACTTTATTCAAAAAGAACAAGGCTCAAACATGGTGGAATTAGCTTCAGAGTTTGGTTTATCTGTAAGAGATGTTCGTAAATTAAAAAAACATTTAGAAAGATCTTAAATAACGCTATTGACAATCCGATTGTTGATACGTATGATAATATAAATATTAGGATGAAATATTAACCGTTGATGAAGAATAGTAGTTAAGCTCCACATGAAAAGAGAAGAAATGTCATAGGCTGAAAACATTTCTGCATGATGATTTAATGAAAGAACACTTCGTAGGTTTCTCTCTGAAAGAGGCATTCACTTTAGTAGGAGCTGAACGTTCACAGGCGTTAACTGTAAAAGAGGAAGCACGTTCTTTTTAGGACGTCTTCAATTAGGGTGGCACCACGGGAAATTACAAGCTCTCGTCCCTTGTATTGTATACAAGGAGGCGGGGGCTTTTTTATTTTTTATAAAATACTACTTATTTTTGGAATAAGGAGGATTCAGATATGACATCAATCCAAATACCACGGGGAACTCAAGATATTCTCCCAGGCGAAATTGAAAAATGGCAGTTAATAGAGGAAAAAGCAAGAGAGCTTTGCGAGAAGTTTCAATATCGCGAAATCAGAACCCCGATATTCGAGCACACAGAGTTATTTTTGCGAAGTGTTGGGGATACGACTGATATTGTTCAGAAGGAAATGTATACATTTGAAGACCGCGGAGAACGCAGCTTAACGCTAAGACCAGAGGGGACAGCTGCAGTTGTTCGTTCTTTTGTTGAAAATAAAATGTATGGGGACGCAACTCAGCCTGTAAAGCTTTATTATATGGGACCAATGTTCCGCTACGAGCGTCCGCAGGCAGGACGATACCGCCAATTTGTTCAATTTGGTGTTGAGGCCATTGGAAGCAATGATCCTGCCATTGATGCAGAGGTTATAGCTTTAGCCATGAGCCTTTATAAAGAACTAGGCTTGGAAAAGATAAAGCTAGTCATTAATAGTCTCGGTGATAAAGAAAGCCGAAATGCACACCGTGAAGCATTAGTAAACCACTTTAAGCCAAGAATAGACGAGTTTTGTTCAGACTGCAGGAGCAGATTGGGTAAAAATCCAATGCGAATTCTTGACTGTAAACAAGACAGAGACCATGAGCTAATGAAGGCTGCTCCATCGATTATCGATTACTTAAATGAGGATTCCAAGAAATATTTTGAAAAAGTACAGCAGTATTTAACTGATCTTGATATTGCATCTGAAGTGGATCCAAATCTAGTTCGCGGACTTGATTATTATAACCATACAGCATTTGAAATTATGAGCAATGCAGAAGGATTTGGGGCCATCACCACACTTTGTGGAGGCGGAAGGTATAATGGTCTCACCGAAGAAATTGGCGGCCCTGAGGCACCTGGAATCGGTTTTGCGATGAGTATTGAACGTTTTATCGCTGCCCTAGAGGCTGAACAAATTAAACTGCCAATTAATGAGAAGATTGATTGCTATTTAGTTTCGCTAGGAGAAGAAGCAAAGGACTATACAGTTGGATTACTGCATAGGCTTCGCCTCGCTGGCTTCTCAGCAGAGAGAGATTATTTAAATAGAAAAATAAAAACACAGTTTAAAGCAGCAGACAGGGCCAATGCTAAATATGTGGCGATTTTAGGGGAGGACGAACTTAAAGCTAATAAAATCACCCTAAAATCAATGGAAACTGGTGAACAGTCGGAAATGGAACTAAATACATTTGTGGAAAAATTCACAGAGCTAGCTAGACAATAGGAAAAGCGGAGGCGACTGTACAACCACGACAAGCATAAGGCAAGCTGTCAAGAAGGTTGTATTTTAACCTTATTGGCAGATTGACTTATGACCTCGAGAGGTTAGGAGCCGGAGCTAGACAATAGGAGGAATAAAGAATGTTTGGGAGAACGTACTACTGCGGAGAAGTGACAGAAGCCGCCATTGGTGAAAAGGTTATTTTAAAAGGTTGGGTACAAAAGCGTCGTGATTTAGGAGGACTAATCTTTATCGATTTACGCGACCGGACTGGCATTATCCAAATTGTTTTTAATCCCGAGGTATCACAAGAGGCACTTGCTATCGCGGAAAAGGTAAGAAATGAATATGTGCTTGATATCGAAGGAGAAGTCATCGCCCGCGGAGAAGGCACGATCAATGAAAATCTTGCAACTGGACGTATTGAGGTACTAGTTAAAAAGATTTCGATCTTAAACGAAGCGAAAACTCCTCCATTCATGGTTGATGATAAAACAGATGTTTCCGAGGATATTCGATTAAAATATCGGTACCTTGATTTGAGAAGACCGGCTATGTTTGAAACATTAAAAATGCGCCATCAAGTTACGAAAGCAATGAGGGATTTTCTGGACGGAGAAGGCTTCCTTGATATTGAAACACCGATTTTAACGAAAAGCACACCAGAAGGGGCGCGTGACTATTTAGTTCCTAGCCGCGTACACCCTGGTGAATTCTATGCTTTGCCGCAGTCGCCGCAAATTTTTAAGCAATTGCTAATGGTTGGGGGATTTGAAAGATATTATCAAATTGCCCGCTGCTTCCGTGATGAGGATTTACGTGCGGACCGTCAGCCTGAATTTACGCAGGTCGATATGGAAATGAGCTTTATGAGTCAAGATGAAATAATTAGCCTAATGGAAAACATGATGAAAAAGGTCATGAAGGAGGTAAAGGGGTTAGATATCCAACTTCCATTCCATCGCATGACTTACCAGGAGGCGATGGACCGTTTTGGATCCGATAAGCCTGATACTCGATTTGGCATGGAATTAACTGATTTATCGGAGGTTGTGAAGGATTCCAGTTTCAAAGTGTTTGCAGGAGCCGTATCATCCGGTGGTCAAGTGAAGGCAATCAATGTGAAAAATGGCGGCAGCCAATATTCAAGAAAAGATATTGACGCTTTAACAGAATTTGCAGCTGTTTTTGGAGCAAAAGGTCTTGCTTGGTTAAAGGCAGAAGAGGACGGATTAAAGGGACCAATTGCTAAATTCATAACAGAGGAAGAACAAAAGGCAATGACAGCCACTCTATCTGTTGAAACGGGAGATTTATTACTATTTGTGGCAGACAAGAAAAACATTGTGGCTGATGCACTAGGAGCACTTCGATTAAAGCTTGGTAAAGAGCTTGGTCTAATCGATCAAAGCAAGTTTAACTTCCTTTGGATTACAGATTGGCCATTATTAGAATATGATGAAGAGGCAGGCCGTTATTTTGCGGCACATCATCCGTTCACAATGCCATTTAGAGAGGATTTGGAACTTCTAGAAACAAATCCATCCGAAGTTAGAGCTCAAGCCTATGACCTTGTATTAAACGGTTATGAGCTTGGTGGCGGATCTCTTCGTATTTTTGAAAGAGCGGTTCAGGAAAAAATGTTTAATGTCCTTGGCTTTACACAAGAGGAAGCAAATGAACAATTCGGATTCTTAATGGAAGCCTTTGAATATGGCACACCTCCACATGGGGGAATTGCCCTGGGCTTAGACAGATTAGTCATGCTGCTGGCAGGAAGATCCAATCTCCGTGATACGATTGCATTCCCGAAAACAGCAAGTGCAAGCTGTCTGTTAACAAATGCTCCTGGAGAAGTAAGTGTGGCCCAATTAGATGATCTTCACTTGGCATTAAACGTAAAAAAATGAGCATGGACCTATATTTGTACGCTTGTAAGAGAAATATGAATATGATAAAATACAATTAATCTTTAAAGAGTCCTGATGTGTTCGTTGTGTAACCTGACATTTTGACCGAACATCTATCCTTCGGGAGTCCAGAGTTTTCTATAGCGGCGTAAATGCCTCATGGCATGAGGACTTACATATGCAGAAACAGGACACCCACCTGCTTTGTGCGGGTTCAAAACGAAGGCATCTAAGCGACGGCACGATTGGGACTCTTTTCCTTTCATATGAATGCAAAATCTATTCCACATCGAAGGAATAGGTTTTTTTGTTTTGGTTCGAGTGAAAAAATGCCTAACAAGGTCATCAGTCGCTTTATCTGGTGCCCGCTGAAGGGGAGAATTATCATGATCGGTCATCAGTTGTTCGATCTGGTGCCCATCGAAGTGGAAAATTGCCATCAGCGGTCATCAGCTACTTTTTTAAAAATAATAAAGCTCTATAATTTGTTTTTTAAGACAGAAAAAAGCCTGAAGAATGACAGGCTTGAAGGATTTATTTATTTCACAGCTAAATATTCATCTGTAATATTTTTTATGATTGTATGAACAGGCAATATTTTCTTAATTTCAGACACTCTCGCGCCAGCGAATACGAGGCCATTTTCTACGTCCCCGCCTACGGATTTTAATAGTGAATCTAGTGTACAAAAGCGGTAGGAGCAGTTTTTTAAACAATCATGGCATTTATCGATTTTTAATTTTCCGGTTCCTGAAATTAAATCGGTAAACTTGTTCTTAATGGCTCTTCCTTGCAGGCCAACCGTGGTTTTAACTAGGATCGTATCTTCTTTTTGTGCATTCACATATTTTTCTTTAAAGGATAATGGGGCGTCACATTCCTCACTGGCAACAAACCTTGTACCCATTTGTACCCCGGAAGCTCCCATTTGAATGGCTCTAGCTACATCTTCTCCGGTTAATATTCCACCGGCTGCAATGACTGGAATGTTTACGGCTTCAACTACTTCTGGAAGGATTTCAAATAAAGGACGGTCTGTTCCTAAATGGCCGCCCGCTTCGCATCCTTCAACAACAACAGCAGACGCTCCCAATCTCTCAGAAAGTCTTGCTAGCTTAGCTGTAGAAACAATCGAAATAACAGGAGTTCCACTCTCTTTTCCCCAGGAATACATATCGCGTGAAATTCCTGCACCTGAAATAATAAAATCTACTTTTTCCTCTATAGCAGCCTTCATTTTTTCGGCAAAATCATTCATTGCAAATAATACATTAACGCCAATATAGCCTTTTCCAATGATCTTTTCCTTTGCCTTTCTAATATGAAACTTTAGTTCATCTGTTGAAATTCCTGTTCCTGATATAATTCCAATCCCACCTGCGTTTGCAACAGCTGATGCAAGCCCGCTCAGTGAAATGCCAACACCCATACCTCCTTGAAGGATGGGAACTTTCGGTTCCATATGGCCAATTTTTAATTGTGGTAAGTTCAAAGTATAACCCCATTTCAATTGTTTAGGAATGATTTGGTTCATGCTTTATTAAAGTATCATGGTTATTATTAAAAAGCTGTGATTAATATTACTAGGTACTAATAG
>NZ_JBALOZ010000116.1:0-5612 GCF_036965125.1 Bacillus sp. JJ1503 | reverse complement strand
TGCTGGTGCATTACGCGAGTTCCTTGATGAAGTGCTTGGACCTAATGATGATATCACAAGATTTGAATATACAAAAAAGAATAATAAGGATAATGGTCCGGCTTTAGTAGGAATTGAGCTGCAGAATAAAGAGGATTACCCTGGTTTAATCCAACGAATGAATAAAAAAGGATTTGCCTATACAGACATTAATAAAGACAGTAATCTTTTCCATTTACTTGTTTAAAATAGCATCCGATATTATAATGAAAATGGTACAGCTTATTATAGTGACAAGAAGGTAAAGCGTTTTGTGAACTAAATATGAACTTTCTTGATCTTTTACCACAAGCGTTGTTAAAAGCACTATAATTGAATTTAGGTTTATCAGTAAGTTATTTTGAGGAGGATGTTTATGCTTTCAAACATCGGAGTTCCTGGATTAATTCTAATTCTTGTTTTGGCATTAATTATATTTGGCCCAAAAAAATTACCTGAGATCGGCCGTGCTTTCGGTCAAACACTTAGGGAATTTAAGAAATCTACTCGTGATTTAACAAGTGACGTGATGGAAGAATTAGAGGATGACAAGAAAAAAACGCTTAAATAAGATGGCAAGATGAATGTCTTGCCTTTTTTTTCGTCTTTTTGCCGTTATTCCAAACATAGTATTTTCAGGAGAAGAAAATGGAAGATAAAGAACTGAACTTAGTTGAGCATTTGGATGAATTAAGGAAAAGGTTAATTATAACTATAGCAGCCTTTTTAGTTTTCTTTGTAGCAGGTTTCATGTATGTGGAAGAAATTTATCATTGGTTTGTCCGCGACCTTGATGTGAAACTTATTGTACTTGGTCCAAGTGATATTATCTGGGTTTACTTTATGATTGCATCTGTTGTTGCCATTGCAGCGACAATCCCGGTTTTAGCTTTGCAAATTTGGCTATTTGTTAAACCAGCTTTAAGTCAGGTAGAAAGAAGAATTTCACTCTCATATATTCCTGCATTATTTATTTTATTTATCGTTGGTCTTTGTTTCGGCTATTTTGTTATTTTCCCGACAGTGTTGGGCTTTCTTGTTGATTTAGGTGGGCAGATGCTGGAAACGAATTTCACTGCGGAAAAGTATTTCCGGTTTATTATGAATATGACCATGCCATTCGGAGTACTGTTTGAATTGCCAGTTGTAGTCATGTTCTTGACATCACTAGGAATACTTAACCCATATGCCCTTGCAAAAATTCGAAAATATGCATACTTTATTCTTATTGTTATTGCCATTGTTATTTCCCCGCCTGACTTTATGTCAGATTTCCTTGTTGCCATTCCGTTATTATTCTTATATGAAATTAGCATCAACTTATCAAAGATTGTCTATAAGCGCAAATTAAAGAAGGAACAGCAATGGGAAGAACAGAATGATTACGAACCTTTAGACGAAAATTAATGGGTCTGAAGTAATTTTACGGGCATTTGAAGAAAAATTATGCGAAAAAATATTTTCATATACACATATTTAGACACCTTTCGAGAGCAAAATTCATGTATAATATAGTCAAACGGGTAAAAAAGAGGATTGATATTTTGCTATTTAAAAGCCTGGAGTTCAAAAATGCTGTTGGACAGAAGGTTAAGATTATGGAAATTCCTGTATTAGAGAGAAATAGCCCATTTTACTTCATGATTCAAGTCCGTTTGCAAACTTTCATGACATCCCTCTATAAGGATTCAAAGAAAGGTATGAAGAATCACTCTTTTCGAGAGTATTTAAAAAGAGTTTTAAAATGGCCAGTGTATGAGGAGCTATTTAAGACTCCAGAATTAAAAAATAACGCTTGAACTATTTTTGAGTATCGGCTTAGCAGCTGGTACTCTTTTTATATTGAAAAAAAACCTAAGCGACTATCGCTTAGGTTGAGATTAGATTGGAAATGGGGTAGGGGTTGGTTCCGCATATCCTTCTTTGTACTTATCATCAATGTATTGGCGAATCTCTTTTATCGATTTTCCATCTTTGTATTGAATAATGCTTTCAGCAGCTGTTTCTAAACAAACGCCACAGCGTGTCCCATGGTCATCCCAGACAACTTCACCAGATTGTTTATTTTCATATACAAAACAATCATAATTATCCTTATGACCTCCTGATTCTCCGCATCCGCAATAACATGGAATCGCCTCTAATAAATCCTTGTGCTGGGCAGCTGCCCCGTATATGATTTGCATTTGCTCGGGCTTTTCATTCAGAAAATCCGGAAGCACTTCATTAGATTTTGTCAATTCGCGCAAGTCTCCATTTTCTGCATGGAAAGTATGAACACTCTCATCCTTAATTGAACCGGAAGATTCTTCTATTTTGGATGTGCAGGCCGATAATAGGGAAAGTATGCCTGCAATTGTTACGAAATATGCAATTAATTTAATCCTCATTAAATCACCTAAATTCTAATTATTTTACTGGAATCTAACCATTCTACTATATCATAATTTATTTTGAAATCTAAAAATGATCCCCATGGTTCATTGATTTGTCATATATAATAGGTAGTAGTACGCAAATATTGTAACAATTACTAGACTTTAAAGGAATTTTGCTCAACTTTGTCGAAAATATTAAATGTTTCAGAATATAAGGATTCGGTGACTGACTTATGAAGGATCATATTAATAATTTACCTTTGTCCAGAAAAGTTTTTCTATTCTCGTTTTTAATAAGTTTAATTCTAGTTTCAATTACAATTGGAATAAGTTTAATCCTGCAAACTAACCAGATGGAAAAACAGATGAAATATCGTGTTGCTGAAATGTCAACATTGTGGAGTACGACTTTCGATGCGAAGGATATAAAAAGGATAAATGATGATAGAAATGCAGATCATCCTATATTTCAAAGTATTACTGAAAAGCTGTCACTAGTAAATGAAAAGGCACCTTATACAAATGCCATTCTTCTATCACCGGAAGTTATGAATGAAGTTGAAATTTTTATTCTGGCCGCTTCCGAAAGTTATAAAAAGATTGGGTTGCTCCCATTTTCTTATCATGAGGCGGGTAAAGTGTACTTAGACGGTTTTAAGAAAGCTGTTACGTCTAAAAAAGTCATATCTACTGAAGTGTACGAGGATAAGTATGGACCTTGGATATCGGCTTTTGTTCCAATTCTTGGACAAGATTATGAGGTTGTCGGTGTAATCAGCTTTGATATAAATGCACAACTTATTACGGAATTCCGAAATGAAATTTCAGCCTATTTAATTGCAATTTTGTTCCTGATGACAATAAGCGGTTATTTAATATTAAAAAGAGGCTTGAAAAAAGTAATGTATCCGGTTAATGAAATAATCGTGGGCTTTAATGAAGTAAGCAATGGAAATTTCAATGTGAAATTAATGTCTCCAAACCAGGCTGATTTGGGTATTTTAGCCGAACGATTTAATAATATGACGAGTCAGCTATCCTTGCTTTTTGATCGTTTATCTGCCACCTCTGTGGAGTTTGGAACGACTCATAAAAATGCTGTTTCCATGCACAGCTTTGAAGAAGCTATTGATGAAATGGAACAAATCTTACATAAAACAAAAATTCTGCGAGAACTTCAAAGAGCAGAAAAAATGAATGCAATTGGGCAGCTTGCAGCCTCTGTTGCCCATGAAATAAGAAATCCTATGACGGTTGTCAAAGGATTTCTGCAAATCTTTTTGGCTAAAGATCAAATGAGCGATGAAGAGCGTATGTATATTCGATTAATGATAGAAGAAATGAGTCGTGCCGAAACGATTATCAATGACTATCTTTCTTTAGCAAAGCCAGATATTGAACAAACCGAAAAGGTGGATGCAGCCGAAACAGCTTCAAAGGTACTGGACCTGATGAATTCATATGCCATGATGTCAAAAAATATTATGGTCGTTCCTACTTTGAATGAAGGGGTTTTTATTCAAGGGAATATTAGCGAGCTAAAGCAAGTACTAATTAATATTTTAAAGAACGGAATCGAAGCTATGAAGGTAGGAGGTACATTAAGTATTTCGGTTTATAAGGATGAAAAGTATGGAGTTTTTGAAATAAGTGATACAGGAATTGGAATGAGTGCGGAAGAACTAGAACGGTTAGGGACGGCATTTTATTCATTAAAGGAGAAAGGAACAGGAATCGGATTAATGGTATGTTACCAAATCATCGAAAGAATGCAAGGGAAAATTGAAGTGCAAAGTCAAAATGGGAAGGGAACAACCTTCAAGATTTTTATTCCTTTAGTGGATGATCATGAAGAATAACGATAAGTAATCCTAGCAATTGATCCTGCCCTGAAAATTAGATGTTTCTTTCTAATTATTCAAGCTATGTGAATATGATAAATAGCAGGGGGGATTCATGATGGGGATGAAAAATGTCATTATATTTAGCGATTATGGGATTGATGATATTGTAGCAATGTTATTTGCTTATTTTTGCCAGGAAATTAATATTGTTGGGATAGTTGCAGATTATGGAAATGTGTCAAGAAAAGATGCGATTCGAAATGCGGCTTACTTGCAGGAAGTAACAGGTATTAAAAATATCCCTATTTTTGGAGGGGCTGAATTGCCGCTAACAGGTGAAATGCCTGAATATGTTCCAGAGGTGCACGGACTTGAAGGGCTAGGTCCCATAGTGCCTAATCTCGATGTAATTGAAAATTTATTTGAAAATTTTTATGAGGTAAAATTTCTGATTGACAAGTACAAACATAACATCACGATTGTCAATATTGGCAGAATATCCTCTTTGGCAACAGCTTTCATATTGTCCCCGCGAATAATGGAACAGGTAAATGATTATTACATTATGGGCGGGGCCTTTTATGTTCCTGGGAATGTGACGCCAATTGCTGAGGCTAATTTTTTTGGTGATCCATATGCTGCAAGAATTCTCATAAATAATTCACATAAGAAAATTCATCTTTTTCCTTTAGATGTAACAATGTCTGCTATTATTACACCAGCTATTATTGATTCGCTTCACCAATATTACCTTTCAACTAATAATAAAATAGGCCTTTTAGTAAAACCAATGGTCGATTATTATTATTCCTTCTACCAAAAATCTAACCCAGGCATTAGCGGAAGTCCTTTACATGATGTTTTATCTCTGTGGGCATTACTGGAAAGCTCAGAAATTAAATATGCAGAGGTACCTATTCAAGTAGTTGTTGAAAAAGGGATTGCATTTGGGCAAAGCATCGGAGATTTTCGGAAGAAGCCTGATTTACAATCAAAAGATTATAAAATTCATAAGGTTGCTGTTCAGTTTAACTNNNNCTGCATAATGTCACAGGTTTGCCATATTTTTTTCTTTCTTCTTTCTCTTCTGTCTGCTAGAATAGGTTCGAATATATAGAGGAGCGGATATAGAAATGAAAACTAGAGTCATGACAATCATCATATCGATCTTAACAATCTTTCTTCTGTCGGCTTGTGGCAATAGTGAAATAAAAGATGCCAAAAACTGGCCAGTTGCCGATTTTACTTTTACAGATCAAAATAATAAATCCCTTGGACTATCCGATTTAAATGGAAAGGTTTGGGTAGCTGATTTTATCTACACGAACTGTCCTGATGTTTGCTTACCAATGACTTTTAATATGGCTAAGCT
>NZ_JBALOZ010000115.1:0-8880 GCF_036965125.1 Bacillus sp. JJ1503 | reverse complement strand
CAAAGAGTCTGGATGGACAATTTACCGAGAAAAAGGTTTCTAGTAACCGCCGCCATCAACAACTGAAGACAAGAGAGGCACATATAAAGCCTGTAACCTTCACCACCCGTCATGGTTGCGCATACCTAACGCACATTGTGAGGCGGTTGCAAAGATAATTTTAAATGTAGGCAACTAACCCATTGGGAGTTTCCTATTATTTTTTTGAAATTAGATTTACGATGTTGTAGTATGATATTTATCAATTGGTCAGTACCTTTGTTGGAACAAAGGATTGACACTAATTTTTTTATGGAGGTCTATTGTGGATAATAACGATATATTAATCCGATTGAGATATGCGCAAGAAATTAAAAATAAAGAAATGGCAGAGATCTTTAAGCTTGGGGGAGTAGATGTTACAGTTCCAGAAGTAATAAAGATTCTCACAAAATCAGACGAGTATGATGACGAGAGTGATGATCAAATAAAATGTAATAACAGTATGTTAGATTCATTTTTAAATGGTTTTATTATTTATAAAAGAGGAAGGCAAGAGCCGAAGCCAGGGCAGTCTGCTACTCCAGAACCGTCTGTAAATAAAAGTGCAAATGTTAATAATCTCCTGTTAAAGAAAGTAAAAATAGCATTAGCATTAACAACGGAGGATATGCTGGATATATTCGACAATGCAGGAATTACCGTTACAAGAGGAGAACTGGGCGCTTTATTAAGAAAAGAAGGGCATAAGAATTATAAGGAGTGCGGAGATAAATATGCCAGGAATTTCTTAAAAGGATTGGCGATCAAATACAGGGGATGACATGATACATACATACTTAGGTGAGACAATACGTTTGGAAATCAAGTACAAAAATCGTACCTCTATAGGAATGACAATAGATAGTTATGGAAATGTTGAAGTCCAGGCTCCGAAAGGGACACCTGATGATAGAGTGCTTCAATTAGTAGAAGAAAAATGGGATCACATACAGCAAAAATTAAAAGAAATGAAGGAGAGGCTGCTGGGGCCACAGAAAAAGGTTTATGAGTATGGTGAGAGTTTTCTTTATTTAGGAAACCATTATCCTATACAGATCTTCCAAGATATTAATATTGCACAAGAAAATGTAGTGTTTGAAAATGGTAAGCTCCATATTTATGTAAAGGAGCCTGACACTGAAAAAATAAAACAAGCATTGAAACGATTTTATTACCAGCAGTGTAAGGCTTTAGTGGAAAAGAGCATTTCCACTTATCAAAGCAACTTCAAAACAAAACCACGTTCTATTCGTATCTCGGATAGCAAAACGACTTGGGGAACTTGTGATTCAAAGCTGCAGTTAACATTTAATTGGAGACTGGCAATGGCACCTCGGGAGGTCATTGACTATGTAGTCGTTCACGAAATGTGCCATATGGTTCATCTGAATCACGACCGATCCTTCTGGCGTCTTGTTGGAAAAATAATGCCTGACTATAAGGAAAAGGAAAACTGGCTGACTTTATCAAGTTGGAAAATGAATGTTTAGTTGTCTCGAAACGAGTGCCGAAGTGCAAATTTAACAAAAATACATTTTCTCATTAATAAATTCATCATCGACTTTGAAAAACACTACTATATTTATATTATCTGCCATCACCACCTAAGTCATTGTGAAGCGGTTGCAAAGATTATTTTAGTTGATAGAAGAAGCTCAAAGCCTTAATGGCTGGGCTTCTATGTAAAATAAATATTCCGGGTCAGTTAATTACTGTGATGAAGCAGTGGGGGACTGACCCGCTTTTTATACATTCTTGTAAATATATGCTTTCAATAACAATCAGTGTATCAAAATATTTTTAGAATTTACTTCACAAGGAAGTGGATTAAGAATGCAATGGTGATAAAATACATCATCCAGTGAAGCTCTTTGGCACGCCCTGTGAGTAGTTTCAAGATCGTATAAGAGACAAAGCCGAATGCCAAACCTTCAGCTGTGCTTACAGTTAACGGCATCATAATCATCGTAAGGAATGCAGGTACAATTTCTGTATAGTCATCAAATTTGATGTACTGCACCTCTGTCAACATAAGAACCCCAACCATGATCAAGATGGGAGCAGTTGCTACGGTTGGTATGAGTGTGACAAATGGCGTGAAGAAGAGTGCAGCGAAGAAAAGGATAGCAACAGTCAGCGCATTTAACCCGGTTTTACCTCCTTCGGCAATACCAGCCGCACTTTCGATGTATGCACACGTAGCAGTGGAACCCATGGATGCACTGGCCATTGTGGCAACTGCATCCGCTGTTAATGCCCTGTTGATGTTTTTAATATCTCCATCGTTTTTCATTAATCCTGAAACTTTCCCTAAACCGACCAGTGTTCCTAGATTTTCGAATAGTTCGACAATTGTGAAGGTAAAAATGATCGAAAAAAGACCGTAGCTTAGAGCGCCTAAAATATCCATTTGCAAGAACGTGTCAGCCAGGCTTGGGAAAGAGAGTGAGACAATATCTCCAATCCCTTGTGGTACTGGAGCCTCTCCAAATATCATCGCTAATGCAGTAATACCAATAATACTGATCAAAAAGGCACCCTTTACCCGCTTAGCAGTCAACACTGCTGCTATAATTAACCCTACTATCGCGAGCAGTGGTCCACTTGACTTGATATTACCAAGTGCAACATATGTTTCCTCATTTGCGATAATAATTCCCGATCCTTGTAACCCAATGTATGCGATCATCAGCCCTATACCAACCCCAATGGCAGAACGAAGGGTGGGAGGAATGGCAGTGATTAATTTTTTTCGGATGCCGGTAATTGTAAGTATTAAAAAGGCGATACCTGAAATAAACACGGCACCTAAAGCTGTTTGCCATGACAATCCTTCACCTATGACAACGGTATAAGTGAAAAAGACGTTTAATCCCATTGCAGGGGCGACCGCAATTGGAAGATTCGCCCAGAAGGCATATAAAATTGTACCAATGATACTAGCGTAAATAGTGGCAGCTACTGCTGCTTCCATTGGAATACCCGCATCCGCTAAAATGGATGGGTTGACAAAAATGATATAAGCCATTGTGACGAAGGTCGTAATACCAGTTAAAATTTCTGTTTTTACATTCGTATTTCTTTCCGAAAGTCGAAAGCGGCGTTCCAACCAAGAGTTTTGGCCAACAGGCTTCATATTATGTGGATTATTTATTTGAGTTTGTCCCGACATAAGATCCTCCTTCGTTGATAATATTTAGACGAACTCATTTTAGTCCAATTGAATCGTGGGGGACGGCTCCGTAACAATGTTCTCGTACCTGTTATTCTTTACGCTGTCCCAAAAGTCAAACCAAGTTCATTCAATAATTTACGATAGGCGATACTCATTCTATCCGATTTCAGATGCAACTCCGCTTGGAGGTCTAGAGGCAACAATTCCGGCTTTTGAGCTTCAATAATGGCTTTATCTTGTAAAAGCAAAGTATTTTGGAAATCAATAAAAACATGATCAGGTAGATGAAGGTCATAATTACGAGAGACAATTGCATAGGCAATGCTTTGCTTTTCATTAGTTGGTTGAATAATCCATACCATGCTAAACACCTGCTGTGTTTCATTGTCTATTTTGTTGAGACGGGCAACTAGTGGGGCAAGAACTTCGTACGTGTAATTGCTGTTAATGGGGGTGCCTCGGCCATCGGGATCAGGTTGATAAACGACAATTTCTTCGGATATTAGACGATTTTCTATACGCTTTACATGGTAATCGTTAATTACTGTATGACTTGGGTCACCTAGTAATCCTTCATGTACAAACATGAAATGGGAAGCGTCCAGGAAATTTTCCACAACGCGCGGTGCTGCTGCAACGATAGGATATGGTCCACATATGACCGATTTGTAATCGTGATCAGTGAACATGTGATGGTCCACTAGATGGTTAGCGGGCTGTCCAAGACATATCCAGATAAGTCCAAGTGCTTCCTGACAATGATACGAGATCGCTTTTGCCTTTTTGGGGATGCTCTGTTTGGCTTCTTGAGCAGGGATTCGTACACAAGATCCGCAAGCACTATATTCCCATCCGTGATATGCGCAAACGAGACGATTCTCCTTCACTTTTCCCATTGAAAGCGGAACACCCCTGTGGATACACAGATCGCGGAAGGCAACAACTTTTCCTTCCAATCTTACAATTACGATTTTTTCACCTAATAGTTCTACTTGTTCAGGTTGATCTTTCAAATCCGCAGCTTTGTAAACAGGAAGCCACTCATTCACCAATACAGGGTCCTTCTCCAGCAAATGTGGCAGGACGGGTACGTTTTTTGTTGTCATTTCCTAAGTTTTCCTTCCCTTCATCTTTTTTTCGCTATTTTTTTGCTTTGACAGTGAAAACTTCTCTATTTCTTTACATCACAACCACCTCCCAATAAAATAAAACCTGCTTACGGCTTTTCCAGAGTAGGGGATAGCAGACAGAAAAGAGAAACGATCCCCCTAGCAAATAAGCTATGTGCAATGCCACGGTACCCAGTTGTTTCATTTACATAAGAAGTAATGCCAAAGGATCTTCGTCCGATAAAAGACCGATGTTCATCTATGTCCGGCAATAAGGACCGGATCGTAATGCCTAAAACATAGCTATGTAAAAGGGATGTGGAAACGAAATGGAAATTTCAGCACCTATTGTCAATGAACTTACGATATGGGTTTATAACCCAAATAAACCAGGCCCCCATTATTTTTATTAATGGATATGTTTGGGTATTTAAGAATATAACAACTAGATCACGTTTCTTGAGGACCACATTGGTATTAAAGTTACTGCGAAAGTATTGTGATCACCAGAAACAGGCAGTAGCCCCTCAAATTACTTTTTTGGGACTTTTTATCAATACAAAAATCAACATTTTTCGCAGTGTATCTTAATATAATTCGATAAGATGACAGGAGAAATTTCCCCTTTCAAAACTCTCTTTCTACTAATAAATCTATTGAAAAATGGAATATTTTATCATATATTTGTAATGATTAAATATTCAGAAAATACACATAAAGGGGGGTATCGAAATATTTATTATTAAATTCACTAAACGTTAGGGGGATTTGAAATCAGATGATTAAGAAAATACTATTTGTACTAGTGGCAGTATCCATGCTTTTGGGTAGTGCGGTTGTATTTGGCCAAAAAGCAGACGATATTAAATGGGTTAAGGAACCAACTATAATAGACTCTGAGGGTAAGAAAATAGACATCATAGGTGCTTTAGAAGTACCAGATAGTTACAAAGGGAATACGAAAGTAAGTTTAGAGATTAATGGCTTTAATGTTAACCTAGACAAAAATGGATATTTTACAAAATCAATATTTAAAACATCTGAAATAGATATAAAGGTCTTTACCGGAAAAAATGAAATCGTAGAACTAGCAAAAACAATAAAGTATGTTATGGATAAGAGCCGTGTTAATGAGGCGATAAGACTAATAGATGAGCTGCCAAATGTTGTTGAATTAGCTTTAGATGATAAAGAAATGGTAGCAGCAGCAAGAATGTATTATGATGCATTGACACCTGAAGAAAAAGAATTAGTGACCAACTTGAAAAAATTAGAGGAATTAGAAAATAGAATAAAAGATTTATTTTTACTTGAATTGATTCAAGAGGCAGAAGGAGTCATAAAAACTTTACCATCATTTGAAGATATAAGAATAAAGGATAAGGAAGCAGTATTAGCTGCCATGACCAAGGTGGCAAAAGTGAAAGAAATGGATCCCAATGCTCATATTTCAGGCGAAGAGTTATTAGGGGCAATATTAGAAAAAATACAATATCTAGAAAAGGAAGCAGCAGATAATTATTTCTTCCCAGCAATATATATGCATTCCCCTACACCGCTAAAAACATTTGCGAATTCTGAAATTTTATTCGAAGGTTATGTAACAAATGTAAAGTATGTTGAAAAAATCCTTATTCATGATCAAGCAGCAGATGTTGTATATGAAGAAAATGCAGAAGTAAAAAGCAATGGAAGTGTTGTTTATAAAGGACCTGCATATAAATTCAGAAAACTCCTTACATTAGAAGATAATTCACATGCTATTAGTGTAAATGTTATTTCGCAATCAGGAAAAAGTGGCAGTATTGCAAGAAGGTTCTATGTTGATACCACACCTCCAGAATTAAATATAGTGGTAAAAGAAAGAGAAGCTTCTTCAGATACAGCCCAACTCGAAATTAACATGAAGGATAGGTTCAGTTATTTAGAACTGTATGAATTTGATAGTCATATTCAGCAATACGAAGGTAACTATAGTTCTGAAATTAGCAGAACTTTAGAATGGTCTGTAGACTTAGAAATAGGTGAAAATGTATTTACGTATATGCTTAAAGATGGAGCTGGGAACACAACTGTTAAAGAAATAACTATTGTAAGAGAGAAGCCAGCACCAATAGTAAAAGGGAAAGTACAAATAAGTCTATATAAAGATTCTACTTCTACTTCAAATAAAATACCATTTGAAAATATTATAGGATCATTCTATCTTAAGGATAAAGTAACAGGGAAAGAATATAGAGAGGGAAGTACCCCTTGGAATGGTAAGGAACGTTACGTTATGAATGATATTCCAGTAGGAGAATATACAATCCACTTTGATGCACCTGATGGAATGTATACGCATAACATATGGCTTGGTGACGCATATAAAGAAACATTGTATGATGGAATTACCAACCCATTAAAGGTAGTTGATAGAGGCACTATAGCTAATTATGTGACAATAGTAATCAAAACAGATATTACGCTAAAAGAAATTAAACCACTAGATCCACTTTATTTTTCAAAAGATATTACATTTGAACAGTTTACGGCCGCATTACCTAAAAAAGTAACCATAGTCGATTCTGCAGATAAAGAGCACGAAGTTGAAATAAGCTGGGACATTAGACCATTTAGTTTTGAATCTTGGAAAAAACCAGGCGAATTCACTTTATTTAGTAACCTCTTTACTTTACCAATAAATGTTTCCAATACAGAACCGGCAACTAGATTGGAAGTAACGGTAAAGGTAAGCTTTCAGTAGATTCGCGAAAAAGTATTTGCTCATATGTATCTTAAATTATTCAGATCTAATTTGTCTCAAGCGTACCCCTCCACTGGGTACGTTTTTTTTCAATCTAAAAACAAATGTGTGTTATAGTGTCCGATAAAAGTTTACGCGTGCCAAAATAGGTTTGGAAAAACCTAAAAATAGAGGCTTATACCTCCAAAAAAGAAGCAGAAGAACCGTCCCCGTGCTTTCAAGGAAAAGGAAAAATGGCTGACCTTATCCAGTTGGAAAATGAATGTTTAGTTGTCTCGAAACGAGTGACGAAGTACAAATTTATCAAAAAGACATTTTTTCTCATTAATAAATTGATCATCGACTTTGAAAAACACTATTACATTTATATTATCTGCCATCACCACCTAATTCATTGTGAAGCGGTTGCAAAGATTATTTTAGTTGATAGAAGAAGCTCAAATCCTTAATGGTTGGGCTTTTTTTGTTTTGTTTATTCTCAAAGTTATTCTTGTTAAACATCTATGGAACAAGACTTTTCGGGGCGTCACAGGTACAATATCTAATGCAAAACTCATTATTGAATTATTCTAGTGTGTACTATGGAATGGTAGAATCGTATTTATCATGAATCTCTGGAATTGGAGAATGGAAATATGGATTATAAGGACACAATTACTGTTGAATAGGAGAAAGTCAAAGGAAAATGGCTGATCTAGGATAGGCAGTAGCATTAAATTTTGGGAAAAAATTATCAATTCCCCTTGTGTCGCCACATAAAATCTGGACATGGGTGCATCTCAGCTTATCTTGAAATATTAATATAGTCTAAAAAGAATTCTTTGTTTCTTCACTCAATATTCATAATGTACAGCGGAGATCATTTGATTCAACCATTCTTTTTTTGATTGTACCTTCTTGGAATTATCCAATAGATGGATTTTTCCTATTTGATTTCCAAACACAACAGGAATAACAGAATAAAATTGATTAGACAGGTGAATAACATCTGTGTTGTCATTATGTATCTTCTCTTCAATTTTAGTTAGTATTTGAATCCCTCTATAAAGCTGAATCTCTGAAAGTTTCCCCAATTGGGTATGAATAGAAAAAATGAGGGCTTGGGAAATCGGGTGAGTTGTTTTTCTTTGAAAAGGAGCTCTGATTGGTATGAGAGAAGATTCGTCCCATTCTTCATCTATCACGATTAATTCATACCCTTTTTTCCGTTTAGAAGATAGAATCTTTTCAAATGCATTCTTAGCTTCTAAGCGGGTTAGAAAATATCTCTCTTGTTTTCTTGGAGAATTTCCCATCCGTCCGTATTCAGTATAAATACGGTAAGAGTATTCTCCTACCCCTTCCTGAAATTCTATAATATAAAATTTATTGGAGTTAGCTTGGATTGAAACATAATTTAGTACAACTCGTTGTTCTACTTCCTTCAACGCAAATAAAGGGGTGTCGTTCGTATAAAGAGAAATTGCTTTTGTCATAAGAATTCCTTCCGGTTTTAGCATGTTAAGTGATTTTTTATAATGTATTGAATATCGGTTAATTTAATCTACCATATTATATATATAGAATCTACCATCTTGAGTAATCGTGCCTGAATCGAAGAAGAGGAAAAATTTAAAGAAACTATTCGTTTGGAAAGAGAAAATGAATTGAAAATGAAAAGGCAAAGAAATGAACGTTTGAGTAAATAATTAATCCATGATGAAAAGTTAAGGATATAAAAAGCGAACTACTACATATCATAGTATAATTTTCTACCGTCAGCACTCCACACACGTGGAGTGCTGACGGTAGATAAAATTAAATAAATAATTAGCAGATGGGTTCGAGAA
>NZ_JBALOZ010000114.1:6136-10873 GCF_036965125.1 Bacillus sp. JJ1503 | reverse complement strand
GTCTTGTGCTTGTCGGGGGTGGGCACAAAGGAAAGCTTCTGCGAATATTCTTCGCAGGAACATTTGCCCTTTGATGTTCCGAAGGCGCTTCTACTTTTCTAATTATCTTTCCCCAAATTTAATAAACGTTCTTTCATCTTCTACTAATCCGCAGGAACCGCATTGTATTTTAATTTCTGGTCCTTTGTATGCCATATGAAAAGGGCTTAAATTTTCGTTTGTAAATTCTTCAACAATTTCTCCTGTGTGCGGGTCGAGTTTAACGGATTGCGGAACCTGTCTAATAATATTAAAACGGCTCCGATTTGTTTTACAATTTGGACAGCAATATGGTGTACTCAACTTAATTGATCTCCCTTCAACATTATTTTAACTATTTTTTGCATATCCGATTTTTTTTATGTAAAAATAGAATGATAAAGACCTATTAAAAAAATTAGATGGTGATGTAACATGTATTATCAAAATTTATTAGATGAATATCGAAAGTTATGGAAAAATCGTTCCCTTTTAGCTGACGAGTCTGCGGAATTAATATTAAAAGAAGCTATTGTCAGGGAGCTGAAGGATGAAAACGCTCATCCTAGAGTTCGAAAATCATTAATGGAAAAGTATTATATGGCAACAAAAAGAATTATCGAATCAGAGTTATCTGACCAAAGTAAAATCGCTTTAATTCAATTGCATCTAGAGCTGACGGAGTTCACAAAAAGCGTCCAATCATCAAAATGAACTTCACAAATTAAACACATATAGGCCATATAATATGGAAAAAAGGTTAAAAGAGGAGAAGCCTGTGCCTATATTATTCCGATTTTTGATTATATTTGTGACAGCAATATTATTATCTTCATGCACGAATCAAAAATTTCAGCCTATTGAAGAAGATCTTTCTATTGCTGCAACTGTCAATATTAAGGATATGTCTGTTTCTTTCGTTAATATAGAGAATATGAAAAAGCTTTCCGATTGGAAGCTAAAAAAGCCCTATACAGGTGCCGTTATTTTTCCAGATGGAGATACAATTATACTATTTGGAAAACAGGTTGAGACAGTTGATTTATTTTCTTTAAAAGCCGGAAAAAAGATTGGTAGCTGGAAAACGGGCAAAGGAATTGTCAATGGGAAGCTGCTTCAAACAAATTCCTATATTGCGTTAGTGGATCAAAATCTTGCTAAAATCAGATTATTTGATATGAATGGTGAAGAGAAAGCACAAATTAGGACGGAAAATAATCCATTAACCATCCTTGAATCGGAAAAGGATAAAAAACTATATGTATTAAGTTTCAGTAAAGAAAAACTAACAGTGGTTGACTTGAATAACACAAAAAATGTTTCGAGCTATCATATTCACCCAGCAGCTGCAGGGGCATGGCTAAATGATAATCGGAATGAGCTTTGGATTGGAGGACATGGTGCGGGTGCCGTGGTTGAAAAGGATATTCATGTGTACAATTCAGAAACGGCCGAGTTAATTTACAAAATCCCGGCCCCAACTATGCCTGTGAATTTTTTGGAATTTAATCATCATGTATTTGCACTTAGCCACGGGACAAGCATGCTTTACAAGTTAAATATGGAAGGAAAAGTAGTCAATTCTAAAGTAATTGGTGCAAATCCTTTTGAAATGGCTTTACTTGATCAGTATTTAATGATAGCTGGTTATGACAGCAATGATATTCATATTGTAAACCCGGAAAATCTAGACATAATCAAAACAATCCCCGTGGGGAAGGGACCTTTTCAAATTGTGATAAGAAAAGCGGAAGCGCCTTGAACTGGGGCTTCGAGTGAGAAAATCATGTTCGAAAGTCGTTAAGAGGGAATGATAACGTCCATCGCCACGGAAACTCATTGTTGAAGGTAGTTAAGAGGGGTTTATAACGCCTTTCGATTCAGAAAACCATGGATGAAGGTAGTTAAGAGGGGTTTAAAACGCTCTTCGACACGGAAACTCATAGTTTAAGGTAGTTAAGAGGAGTTCATATCACCCTTCTATACGGAAACCATAGACGAAGGTAGTTAAGAAGGGTTTAAAACGCCCTTCAGTTAAGGGAGAGAAAGTAATGGAGAAGCTAAATATCCTTATTATTGATGATGAGGAGGATATGAGACATCTAGTTGAAATGTATCTGGAGAATTCAGGCTTTCACTGTTTATCTGCTGCTAATGGGGAAGAAGGGTATGCCATCCTAAAGGATACATACATCAGCTTAATTATTCTTGATATTATGATGCCAGATGAAGATGGGTATGAGGTATGTAAGAGGATTAGAGAAAAATATAATATCCCGATCATCTTTTTATCAGCCAAAGGGGAGGAATGGGACAAAGTGCAGGCCCTTCAGCTTGGCGGTGATGATTACCTAGTTAAACCATTTAGTCCAGGAGAGCTTGTCGCAAGAATTAATGCCGTCCTACGCAGAAGCGGTATGACAAAAACTGACTCATATATCCAAGTTGGAAAAATAATCATTGATCAATTGGCTAGAAAAGTATCAGTAGCAGGGCAAAGTATATCTTTAACATTGAAGGAGTTTGAACTTCTCCTATGTTTCGTTGATCATCAGTCACAGGCTTTGAGCAGAGAACAGCTTCTTGACTCAGTTTGGGGAATTGATTATATAGGGAGTCTTCGAACGGTTGATACACATATTAAAACATTAAGAATGAAGCTTGGTGTCGGGGATTATATACAGACTGTATGGGGAATCGGCTATAAATTTGAGGTGCCTTCAGAATGAAGTTTAAGTTTACCGATAGTCTGGCAAAAAAACTATGGCTCACCATTACAGCGGCCATTTTAATTACGATTATTTATTCCTATTTCCTCTCTTATTTATTTTATGAAAAGCTATATGTAAATAATGTAGAGACTTCATTAATAGAGGAAGGAAATCGTTTGGCAAGCGAATATGATGGGGGAGCTTTAACAGAGGAATTAATTGATAGAATTGAATGGTATGGAACAAAATCTGAATCAGAAATTTTTATTGTCAGCAATCCCAGGGAGCTAAGTGCCTGCTTACCCTTTGATATCGATTATGAGGCATTAATAAGCGGGAAGGAAAGAGAACAGCTGCTTAAAGGTGAACCGGTACATAAGATTGGTTATGAGGAGCGGTTTGATCGGCAAATTATGGCTGTAGTTATTCCTCTTTTGGATGAAAATAGGCTTGAGGGAATTATTTATTTATATTTACCGCTAGCAAAAATTTCAGAGGTCACAACAGACTTTGCTTATTTATGGATGATGGCGGCCTTTCTATTTTTAATTATTGCTATTTCTTTTGGAACAATCCTTGTCCGAAGGCTGACAAAACCGTTACTTGAGATGAAGGCTGCAGCTGAGTGTGTCTCAAAGGGGGAGTATTCAATCAAGATCGATAATCAATCAACAGATGAAATTGGTCAGCTTGCCCATGCATTTAATCATATGGCTTCTTCTATTCAACGAGAGGACGAAAGGAAAAAAGAGTTTCTCGCCAATGTCTCCCATGAACTTAGAACCCCAATAAGCTATGTAAAAGGGTATAGTGAAGCATTAATTTCTGGGATTGCCAAAAAGGAAGACCATGATCGCTATGTCCATATCATTCATCGGGAAGCAGGAAGAATGGAACGGCTAGTAGGTGATCTTCTTGACCTTTCACGACTGGACTCTGAAGAATTTAAGTTGGAAAAAATGCCGCTTCCACTTGCACAAATTATTGAAAACTCTTTGCAGAAGTACGGACCAATTATGAAGAATAAGAATGTAGACCTCCAATATCAGCTCGATCCGGATATTATAATAAATGGAGATGAAGGCCGGATTGAACAGGTTATCCAAAATATTATGGACAATTCCATACGATACACTGACAAAGGAGAAATCAGACTTGAGCTTTATAAAATAAAGGAAGGCTGCTGTATAGAGATGAAGGATACAGGAATAGGAATTCCTTCTGAAGATATTGATAAAATAAAGCAGCGATTTTTCAGAGTAAATAAGGCAAGGACCAGAAAGGATGGGGGAACAGGTTTGGGGCTTGCGATTGTCGAAAAGATTGTTAATCTCCATGGTGGGAAGCTAATGATCACGAGCAAGCTCGAATTAGGGACAACTGTTAGGATTATTCTTCCAGTTATCGATCTTTAGTTATAAAAACATCATATGTGTAATATTTTTGTAACAATAGTAAAACAAGCTGCCTTTATAATAACTTGTCAACACCGAATTCTTAGTAATATTCTGGAGTAACTTTAAGGTGGTTTCTTCTAAAGGATTATCTATCCAAGTAAATATCCTCCAGTCTATTTTTTATAAACCTACAAAGTAAAAGGTTTTACGAGATTCATGTGATTATTCTAGCTTTATATTTTTCATATACAAGGAAATTGTTAAATCTCTCCAGAAATATTACGGAAAACCATGTGTTATGATGATTGTGCAAGCAAGGCAGCACACAAATAACTCACATCAGGGAGGATTTAATAGATGAATAAAAAAATGTTATTTTCAGTAGCAGCAGCGGCAGCTTTACTAGTTTCAAATCCAGTGGTGAATAAGGCAGACGCAGCATCCAATTGCCCAACACCTCAACAAGTTAAAGTTAATTACTCACAATCTACTAATGTAAATTACGATCAAGTTAATAGCATTCTGCAAAAATACCTTAAGAATTACAATATTCAATGGGATATGAATGGATTAAATAAACAATTTGCACAACAGCCAGTACAACAAAAGCC
>NZ_JBALOZ010000114.1:0-6092 GCF_036965125.1 Bacillus sp. JJ1503 | reverse complement strand
CAAAAGCCAGTACAACAACAACCGGTACAAAAACCAGTTCAGCAAAAGCCAGTACAACAACAACCAGCTAAAGCTCCAACAACACCTGTTTCTTCTTCTGTAAGTGCTTTTGAGCAAAAAGTGGTTGAATTAACAAACCAAGAGCGCGCTAAAAATGGCGTACCAGCATTACAGCTTGATGTAAACTTAAGTAAAGTTGCTCGTGCAAAGTCATTAGATATGAAAAATAAAGGTTATTTTGATCACAATAGCCCAACTTACGGATCACCATTTGATATGATGAAGTCATTCGGCATCACTTACCGTTCAGCAGGTGAAAACATTGCTATGGGACAACGTACTCCTGAAGAAGTTGTTAACGCATGGATGAACAGTGATGGTCACCGTAAAAACATCTTAAATGCTAGCTTTACACATATCGGTGTAGGATATGTTGCAGAAGGTAACTACTGGACACAACAATTTATTGGAAAATAATATATAATCATGTTAAAAAGAGCAGATTAAAAATCTGCTCTTTTTTTCATTTATTATAGCAAATCATTCCTTTTTCTCTTTCTCTTTTAGCTTCGCAAGTTTTTCAGACAATTTATTTGGATCAATTTGACCCTCATAGCTTGTTCCTATACTTAATTTTCCTGAAAGTTCCTTTATTCCAAGCTGCTCAAAATTATTGGCGTATTCCATTTTTTCTACAGAAATATTTTCGATACTTAAATGATCAACAATAAAGGTAGGACTTTGAGAATGCAACTCTCTTTGATTTTGTTTCTCTAGGAAAATGACTTTTTCTTCTAAAAACTGAATTTTATTGTTTAGCAAAGCAATTGTTAATTCAAAGTTATGAGTACGCTGTTGTTCTTGATCCTTTTCTCTATTGAGATGGGCATCTTGGATTGGACGATGTTTTAGCTCGATTTTTTCCAATCTATCCTCTAAATCATTCACTCTAGATTGTACTTTATTCATATCGTCTGATCCTTTTAATCTTCGGTATAGTTCAATTTTCTTTTCGAGTTCAATAAGTTTATTATTTATTTTCTTCTGCTCAAGATGTTCCACTTGAGGTGGAGGGGATTCTTTAAGAGGAGGTACTGGTCTGCTCTTTTTATAAAAAAACCTCATTTTTTTAACCTATTGGTGCTGATTCATCATGATCAACCATTATAGGGATGTTTTCCTTATCACTATAATTAAAAGGAAGGATAATGGTTAAAACTCCCTTATCGAATTGTGTCTGGATTTCATGCTTATTAATGGCTGCAGGTATTGTTATCGTTTTTTCAAAAGTTCTATTCGGTCTTTCCTTTAAATAATACTTGATAGATGGTCTAACTGTTTTACATTCTCCCCTTAAAATAAGCTCACTTTGCTGAAGAAATACTTTAATATCACCCTTTTCGACGCCTGGAAGCTCTGCTTCAACGATAAGGCTTTCGTTAGTTCCATATACATCACAACGCGGGAAAATATCCTGATTTGAAAAAAATTTGGTTGCTAGTTCTTCTGTAGCTTGGGCCTGGTTATTTTCAAAAATTTCATTCCAAAATCCTTGTGATTGATATTGTTTTGTTAACTCTAGCCATTGTTTCAATTTTTCAATATCCACAGAATCTCCTCCTTCAATTTTCTTTGACTTTCATCCCATTTCATGATTATAGGATTTCTGTAACATCAATTTCTGAATATTGCATATCAACATTTTTCGGTATTTTTATTTCAAGCATTCCGTCTTTAAAATACGCAGAAGCTCCTTTTTTCTTCACAAGAGCTGGTAGTATGATGGTGCTCTTATCCTCAAATTCAGGTATATGCTCAATCATCATCTGATTGGAAGTATGATAAATTCGCATGTCTTTTAGCCATTGTTCATTTTTTATAGGAATTCTTACAAATACATTATCATGAGTCTCAAAAACGGATGAAGGAAGAGAAGAAGAAGAAGATGATGGAGGGCTTTGCCTCGCATCGTTTTGAAAGCCTGGCATGAAGCTTTGTGGCTGCATCATCCCTTGCATTCCCTGCGGAAACATTTGATTCATCATATTCTGGACATATTTATCAATTTCATCCGGCTTCATCTGTTTCATCATATTTTTCATATCTTTATTAAATGGGAATAGGTTCCAGGGGAACATGGAGCAATCCTCCTTTCGAAGCTGCAGTTAAAATGCTTTCCTTCTTTAACAAACTGTTATATTTGGTTTTGTATGGGAATAGACGGGTTAGCAATTTGATCTTGATCGCTAACGTCTACATCGCCTACAACATTAGAAGAAAACGATGTAGTAGGAGATAAATCACCAAAAGCAATATTAGCACCAACAAACTTTGAGTTGGCAGTATGGCTGTTATGAATGGTAGGACCAAGTGAAATGGCTCCATTATTGTTAATTCCATTTGTTTTTATATTAAAAATATTAATTTGAAATGGCATAATGGTTCACTATCCTTATATTTGGTTGGCATTGACCGGAGAAACAGAGGCAATGTCCCCTTGATCATTTAAATCTGGATCAATAAATACATTTTCCATCGCTGCAGTCGGTGGAGCAAAGTCGCCAAAGGATGAATTCTGACCCTGTGATTTCGTATTTGCAGTTGGGGAATTGTAAAATGCCTCTCCAATAGTAATGGATCCGTTAGTAGCAACACTGTTTACCTTTAAGCTAAATATGTTGATAACTGTTTGCATCTTTACACTTCCTTTAGTTTCATTCGTATGGTTTAAGGTATGCAGGTACCCGCCTAATCGTTAATAAAATAAATACGTTTAGAATTTCATTTCATTTGCATATCCTTATTGTTCTTAATAGTATATTGATTAGGAAGGTTTAAAAATAAATGGAATTGCGAGGTATTTCTGTGGGAGGAAAAACAGCTTTAATAACAGGGGGAGCAACAGGCATTGGCAAAAGAACAGCTTATCAGCTGGCTGAAAATGATGTTCATCTTGTAATCAATTACCGAACAAGCAAAGTGGAAGCTGTCTCACTTGCCGAAGAACTATCCAAAAAATTTGGAACGAAAAATATCGCTATCGGCGGAGATATCGCAAATTTAGAAGAATGCCAAAAAGTTATAGATGAGGCTTTGTCCATGTATTCAAGTATCGATATATTAGTCCATAATGCGGGTCCCTATATGCATGAAAGGAAAGTATTAACCGAGTATTCCTTTAGCGAATGGAAATACATCATCAACGGGAATTTAAATGCTTTATTTTATTTAAGTAAATTGTTGTTGCCTGGAATGAGGGAAAAAGAGTGGGGCCGAATTATCACAATTGGCTTTGACAGGGTTGAGACGGCACCTGGCTGGATCTACAGATCTGCATTTGCTGCCGCAAAAAGTGGCGCTGCTTCATTAACTAAAACGATTGCACTGGAAGAGGCAAAATATAAAATTACAGCCAATATGGTTTGTCCTGGTGATATCACAGGGGATTGGAAGGACAAAGAGATTATTCAAGCTGCAGAAGTAGTAAATTATGACACCCCAATTGGCAGACCTGGAACCGGAGAGGATATTGCAAGAGTGATCTCGTTTCTTATCGATAAAAATTCAGATTTTATCACAGGAAGCATCATCTCCGTAACCGGTGGAAAGGATGTTTTAGGAAAGGCATTCAGAGATTAATTCAAAAAAAGATGGGGAACCTGAGAGTTCCCCATCTTAGCTAAATTATGCACCTTGTTGCTTAAGTGGTTTCCTTTGAATAAGCACAAGCCTGCTAGATAAACAGATTGCCCCAGCAGCTAAACCGGTAATTAAACCAATCCAATAACCGAATGCTCCCCAGTTCGTGTAATTTGCCAGAAAATAGCCGAAAGGAAGACCAATGACCCAATAGGAAATTAAGGTCATAATAAGGGTAATATTGACATCTTTATATCCCCTCAAAGCCCCTTGTACTGGTGCTTGAATAGCATCCGAAAGCTGGAAAAATATTGCGTAAATTAAGAATTGAGCGGTAAGATTTATTACTTCAGGGTCATTTGAGTAAATACCAGCGACCTCTGAACGGGTAAAAAATAATAATATTCCACATATGGTAGCCATAATTACGGCAATGGATATACCAATCCAGCTATATTCTTTCGCATCCTTAAATCGCTTAGCTCCAGTTTCAAAACCAACAACAATCGTTAAGGCCATAGAAACACTTAGTGGAACCATATAAAGGAGGGATGCAAAATTTAATGCTGCTTGGTGAGCAGCAATGGTTGCCGTAGTAAACTTACTCATAAACAAAGTAACCGCAGCAAATATACTCGTTTCAAAGAAGATAGCAAAGCCAATAGGAATTCCGATGACAAGGATTTCCTTCCATTTAGCAAAAGAAACAGCATGAAGCTTCCGAAAAATTCCAAATGAAGAAAAGGGAACAGCTTTATGGACGATTATAAAGGCAATAATGCAGAGTAGCCAATAGGTTATAGCCGTTGCATACCCTGATCCTACACCGCCAAGCTCAGGAAATCCCAGTTTCCCAAAAATCAGCAAGTAATTAAAAATGATATTAATTGGCAAGGCCATTAGAGTTATAAACATCGATACACGAGTTTTCCCTAATGCATCGATAAATGAACGGAGTACACTGTATACGAATAGTGGAACCATCCCATAGCTTAAAGCTACTAAAAAGCCATGTGCCTTCAAATGCACGATATCCTCTAGGTTCATTGCATTAAGAATCGGGTTAAGTGCAAGACCCCCACAAATTAGTACAATAATGGACATGACCACAGCAAGATAGACCCCTTGAAGGACAGAAAAGGCTACTTTATCTTTTTTTCTCCCCCCAATGAGCTGCGCTACAATAGGCGTAATCGATAATAAAATTCCGCTTAGCCCCGTAAAAACAGGCATCCAAAGTGATGAACCGATTGCGACTCCTGCTAAATCCTTTGAACTATAATGCCCTGACATCATCGTGTCAAAAAAACTCATAGAATACATAGCAAGCTGTGTGATCAAAATCGGAATTAATATCGTTAACAATTGCTTTAATTTATCTTTTTTGGTGAATGTTTGATTCATTATTGATTCCTCTTCCATTTTTAGTTCAAAAAAGAAATTATATCATATACCTAATCAATAATACCTTAAAAACATTGTGGAATGTGAAGTGTCATTAGTTTGGTATAATGATTTTTCAATTATGTGAAATTTTAAAAATCATGAATGAAAGAAGATCATTTTGCGAAATATATGTAATAAAGAAATGCTTTAATCTTGGGTATAATAAAGGAGTGGAAAAATATGAGCTTTCATATAAATAGAATTAATCCTAATCAGACACAGGTAATGTTTCAAGATGGTCGTTTTGAAACACTCACGAATGAAGAATTAGAAGAACTAATGGGACAAATGGGTATAAGTGAAAAATCTGATGAAATGGATTCAACAATCACAGACTAAACAACAAATTGAATTTGGCTATATTAAAAAGCAAAAAGCCAACGGTCCCTCCATCGGCTTTTTGCTCCTATTATGCTTCCATTAAATGTGTTGACTCTTGACCTGATGAAGTTCTATGCCGCAGAACTTCAAATGTATATAAATCTTTAGGAATCTCATACAAATTATAAGCGATACCAGTCGCATTCAGCTGATCATAAACCAATTTTCTTGATTCATTGGCAAGAAGTACATATGGAAGCTTTTCAGCTGCCTTTTGTGAACGTATATTTTCTTTTCTAATCCGCATAAAAATTGTTTCAATGCCTATTTCATAAAAGAGCTCGTTGAAAAATGCATCCTTGGCTAATTTATTATAGCCCTTTCCATGATAAGGTTTTCCTAGCCAAGTACCTAAAAAGCCTGCATTATCTTCGAAATCAAATAAGTTAATTGTCCCAATTGGAGCACCCCACTCATCAAGAATGGTACGTGATATTATTTCACCGCGTTCTTCGGCCTCTATCGTTTGCTTTGTAAGAAAAACAAATTCATCATAGGAATAGGCTTTTTGGCGTACAAAAGGGAAGACATCTGGATGCGTCATTAAATCATATAAATCATGGCATTCATGGAAATCACGTTTCTTGAGCAAGGTTATCCCTCCAGTTTGAGGACAGTCCTTCTCC